>JAIFLS010000028.1 GCA_020048935.1 bacterium
ATGGGTTGACCACCTGGTGCGAGAACTACGGGCACTGGGGGTTCCCCGGGGATTTCACGACCTACGGCCGGTATTCCGACGAGATCGGCGGAGAGTTCTGGAGCAACAACAGTCTGGGTACAATCGAGTGCCGGGCGGCAAGTTCCACGGCGCATATCTATGGCCGGCGGCGGGTCTATGCCGAGGCGTTTACCAGCGGACTGGATCTGAAACATCATCCTTATCTCATTAAGAGGCGCGGCGAGGAAATGTTTTGTGAAGGGATCAACCACTTTGTCCTGCATGTGGTTGCTCATCAGCCAAGAGATGGGGTGCCGGGCAAGAATCCTTGGTTCGGCACGGCGTTTCACCGCAATACCCCATGGTTCAACGAGAGTCGCGATTGGGTGCGTTACCTGCAGCGAGTCCACTTCATGCTGCAGCAGGGCGATCCGGTCGCCGATGTGGCTGTGTATATTGGCGATTTCGCGCCGCAGATGACCGGGCCGGCCAATCCTGTGCCCGCGGGCTACGACTATGACTACATGGGGTCGGATGCTATCCTGGGCAACCTCGATGTGGTGAACGGGAAATGGGTGGTTTACGATGAAAAGGACAGGAAGCGCATCGCCGCCCGCTATGAACTGATGGCCATGCCAGAATCCGGCTATATCCGGCCGCATGTGCTGAAACGCATTGAAGAACTCAAGAAGGCAGGCGGCAAGGTGGTCACGTCGTCGCCAGTTCCGGTTCATTCCCTGCAGGAGATCGGCGTCGCGCCTATCCTTTCGGAGGCCACCTGCGGGCTGCGCTGGAAGGCGCGCCAACTGGACGACGGTATGCTGTTCTTCTTGTCGAATTTTGCTGCGGCCGGCACGTTTGAAACCAAGCTGCGGGTTACCGGCAAGGTGCCCGAACTGTTCAACCCGGTGACTGGCGAGATCCGGAAAATCGCGCGCTACAAGGCTGAGAAAGACGGGACGCGGATTTGTTTCCATGTCAATGACAAGTCCGATTCGTTCTTTGTCATCTTTCGTGAAAAGCAGCAAGCGGCGTCTGTCGTCAAGGTCCAGGCTGAAGGCAAGGATGTGGGCCCCGGCGTGCTAGGGCTTTTCTATGACGTGAAAAACGGTCTCGCAGCCGAATCGCGAAGCAAGGGTGTTTATACACTTACCATGAGCGACGGAACGACCAAGAGCGTGACCATTGATCAGGATTCCGCGAGTTTGCCGGTCACCGGGGAATGGACGACGACGAACAAGGACGGTGCTAAAGGAACTCGTGTTTTCCGTTCCGGCAGACTTCGGCAAGGGCCAGAAGATCGTGCTGGATCTAGGCCAGGTCGAGGGAATGGCGAGGGTGACGTTGAATGGCAAGGATTTTGACACCCTTTGGATGCCACCTTTCGCGCTGGACGTTACGGAAGTCTTGCATGCGGGCGACAATCACCTTAAGGTTCTTGTCACATCAACTTCGCAGGGAAAGCCGATCCTGGGAGATGTGACGCTGAGAACGGTGTCCAGACAAAGCCTTGAATAGGTGATCAAGAGGATGGAAGAAACGAATAATCAATCACCGCTGGTTTCGGCACATGGAATTCGAAAGTCGTTTCCAGGCGTGGTTGCGCTGGACGGTGTGGATTTTACGGCTCAGGCCAGCCGGGTTCATGCCGTAGTCGGCGAGAATGGCGCGGGCAAATCCACGCTCATGAAGGTGCTCGGCGGCGTTTACCAGCAGGATGCAGGCACCGTGTTGATGGACGGTAACCCTGTTAATCTTCGATCCCCGCACCAGGCCATTGTGGCCGGCATCAGTGTGATTTACCAGGAACTTGACCTAGCGCCGCACCTGACGGCTGCGGAGAACATTCATTTGGGCCGCGAGCCGCGGCGTCACGGAGTCCTGACCGACCACGCGGCAATGTCACGGGCGACCTCAGCGCTGTTTGAAGAGATGGATGTGAGCATACCGGCTGACGTACCTGTGGGGCAGCTTTCGCTGGCAGACCGGCAGATGGTCGAGATAGCCAAGGCAATCTCCCGAAAATCACGGGTGATCATCATGGATGAGCCGACGTCGTCGCTGACCGAACGCGAAGTCGGGGTGCTGTACAAGATCATTCGCCGACTGCGGGAGCAGGGATGCGCCATTGTTTATATTTCGCACCGGTTCAAGGAAATATTCGACCTAGCCGATGATGTGACCGTAATGCGCGACGGGCGGGTGGTTGGTGGCGGGCTTCTGCGTGACTTCGACAGGGCCGCAATTGTGCGGATGATGGTGGGGCGAGATGTGCAGGAAAACTCCCGTCGCACCGGACAAGTCGGAAGTGAGGCGGCATTGCGGGTTCAAGGGCTTTCCCTGCAGGGCGTATTTAATGATGTGTCGTTCGACCTTCATGCCGGAGAGACGCTGGGCATGTGCGGACTGGCCGGGTGCGGACGCGAGGAGGTGGCTCGCGCGTTGTTCGGGCTCTGTTCGTATGACCGCGGTTCGATAGAGTTGCTGGGCAAGCCGTTGCCGCCAGAGGGGCCGGCGGCGGCAATCCGCCGCGGGCTGGGATTCCTGTCGGAGGACCGGCGGAGCGAGGGAATCTTTGCCCAGATGAGCGTATCCGCCAACATGACCCTGATGATTCTCCGCAGGCTTGCGTGGCGCGTATCGGGGTGGCTGTCATCGGCGGCGGAGCGCGCGGTGGTGGATAGCCACACGGTTTCCATGAAGATCCGCTATGCCTTCCCATCACAGGAAGTGCGACTGTTGTCCGGCGGCAACCAGCAGAAAGTCCTGCTTGCGCGGATCCTGGCAACCGGCTGCCGCGTTCTGATCCTTTGCGAGCCGACGCGCGGAGTGGATATCGGCGCGAAGAATGAGATCTACGCGCTGCTGCGCGAATTGAACCGGCAGGGTGTTGCCGTGCTGCTTATTTCCAGTGATCTGCCTGAGGTGCTGGAGGTTTGTCACCGGGCCGTTGTGATGTTCCAGGGGCGGCTTGCCGGTAACCTGGCGCGTGAAGCGATGAGCGAGGAAGCGATTATGCACTGTGCAACCGGACTGGCTGGAGGTGCGGCATGAGCGAGGCACGCTTCTGGCGCTGGTGGGACCGTTATGGACTGCTGGCGATTCTTACTTTCTCCGTAATCGCTCTTGCCGTGACCCAGCCGCATTTCCGCTCATGGTACACGGCGCTGAATCTGCTCTCGACCAGCGCGCCGGTGGCAATAGCCGGTGCCGGCATGACGCTTGCGATCACCTGCGGAGTGTTCGACCTGTCGATTGGCGCGTTGCTGGCTCTGGTGAGCGTGACGATCGGCGTGACCGTGCCGTATCTCGGGTTTGCGGGCGCCATGGCGGCAGGATTGACCGTCGGAGTGATGGCTGGCCTTGTCAACGGCCTGATTGTGACGCGGCTGAGAATCCAGGCCTTTATTGCAACATTGGGAACAATGCTGCTTTGGCGCGGGCTGGCGCTCTGGGTCGGCGGCGGCAAGGACTCCAATCTGGTTCATGTGCCGGGGGTGAAGGTGCTTTCCGAGTGGTGGTGGCTGGCGTTCCTTGTAACCGGGGCTTACGGAGTCGGCGCATTGATATACTACCGGCTTCCGCTGGGGATGCGGCTTCGCGCCGTGGGATCGAGCGCCTCCTCCGCCTGGGCTTCCGGCGTCAATGTAAACGCGGCCAAGCTGTTCGTGTTCGCGTACACTGCGCTTATGGCGGCTGTTGCCGGCGCGGTAACAACCTCACAGCTTGCGATCGGCGGGTGTAATCTGGGTGTGGCCTTTGAGCTGGAAACAATCACGGTGGTGCTGCTGGGCGGCACAGCGCTGCGTGGCGGACTGGGTAAGCTCGGCGGCACGCTGCTGGCCACGGCTCTGCTGGGCGTAATGCGGATCGGGCTTGATCTGGCCAATGTGAAGGACGAATACCAGCGGCTTGCGATCGGTCTTCTTCTTCTGGCTGCCCTTGCGCTCGACGGCATTCGTCGCGCACGTAAGGAGGCAGCATGAACGAAAGCCGTACATCCTTCTGGCGACGCTTGGCGGCCGCAGCGGCCTGGCGCGAGCGGACCGTGTTTATGGCACTTGCGGTTCTATTTCTCGCCGTATCGGCGGTCAATCC
This sequence comes from bacterium, assembly GCA_020048935.1. Taxonomy (GTDB): domain Bacteria; phylum Verrucomicrobiota; class Kiritimatiellia; order UBA8416; family UBA8416; genus UBA8416. The sequence continues at coordinate 4,099 of JAIFLS010000028.1, forward strand.
GCGATTTGCCGCATTGTCCAACGTGCTTAGCATTCTTGGCGATTCAGCCTACATCGGGATTGCCGCAATCGGCATGACGCTGTGCATCATCTTCGGCGCGTTTGATCTTTCGATCGGCGCCCTTCTTGCGCTGCTGAGCGTGGCGGCTGTGACGTGGGCTCCTGTGCTTCACCCCGTGACGGGCACGGCCGGGTTCCTGGCCGTCATCGCCATGGCCGGCGCCGGATGCGGACTGGTGAACGGAGCCCTGGTTGCAGGGTTGCGTATTCCGGCGTTCATTGCCACGCTGGGCATGATGTACGTGTACCGCGGGGCGGCGTTCATGCTGTCCGGCGGGCAGGACCAGCGACTCGCTGACGACTGGTTCCTGGCGCTTGCCAACGGAGACCTGGCCGGAGTGCCGGTTGTTTTCATGGTGTTTGCGGTGCTGGTCCTGCTCGGGACGCTGCTGCTGAACCGGCATCCGCTGGGGCGGCGCATCCAGGCCGTTGGCAATTCGCCGAAAGCCGCGCGTGCGGCGGGAATCTCGGTGCCGCGAACCACTCTTGCGGTGTTTGCCATTGTCGGCGTGTTCACGGCCATCGCGGCCGTACTGCAGGCCTCGCTGCTGCGCGGGGCGCAGCCGGGCCGCGGTGTTGAATTCGAACTGTACGTGATTGCCACGGTAGTTCTCGGTGGGACGTCGCTCGATGGCGGCAAGGGGAGTGTGATAAACACGGCTATCGCGGCGGTCCTGCTGGCGACCTTGCAGTGCTCGTTCTCGTTCCTGACGGTTAATCCGTACCTGCAAAAGATTATCATAGGGGGTGTCCTCCTGGCCGCATTTTCAATGAACTATCTGCGCGAGCGAGCCGAACAGTCAAGGCGACGGCGAGCGCAGCGGATTAAGCAAACAGGAAAGGATAAGGTGACAGGATGAAGTCCATTAAATGTGCAATGACGACAGCAGCCATGGTTCTGGCCGTCGCAGGGGCAGGGTGCCGCGATGCGAAATCTCCAGCCGGCCAGCAGACGATCGGGTTCTCCGTATACGATATGAAGTATGAGTTTTTCCAGATGATGGAAAAAGGCACACGTGAGCGGGTGCAGGAACTCGGTTACGGGTACCAGCTTCATGATCAGAAAAGTGATGAACTGCAGATGGTGTCAGGCTGCAAGAGCCTGATCAACCAGGGTGCTGCCGGACTTATCGTAAGTCCGATCAAGCCGGACGCGCTCGGTGCCGTAGTGGACGCGGCGCAGAAGGCGGGAATTCCAGTTGTGATTAACGACATCGGCGGTGGAGGGACACCATACCAGGCCATCGTTATATCGGATAATTTCGGTGGCGGCAAACTCGCAGCGCAGCACGTGATCGAAAAACTAGGCCCCGGAAAAGGCCGTAACGTGGCGATTATCAAGTGTGAGCCGTCGGCCACTTATGCAGTCCGGCGCGGGGAAGGATTCAAGGCGGAGATTACCACCAACGGTTATGCCGTGACCGCTGAGCTATCCGGTCACAGCAAGACAGAAGAAGGATATTCGAAGATGAAGAATATTCTCGCCGGCGCGCCGGACCTGGTTGCCGTGTTCTGTGAGAATGATCCGATGGCTGTCGGGGCTGCGCAGGCGGTTGCCGAGGCCGGAAAGACTGCGCAGGTCATGGTCATAGGGTTCAACGCTGATGGCGTTGCCCTCGAATCCATACGCGCCGGAACCATGGCGGCTTCGGTGGCGCAGTTTCCCGAAAAGATGGGCCGCATCAGCGCCGAACTGACAGACAAAATATTGAAGAAACAGGATCTGCAGTTTGACGACCCGGCCCGGCGGGAAATCTTTGCGCCGGTGAAACTGATCACCAGGGAGACCATTCAGGACGCGAAGTGACATGGAGCCCATCGGGGTCTGGCCCTGAGAGGCCCTGAGAGCCAGCTATTCGGTTGAGGTTCAGAAGGAAAATCGGGGCTAATGCTTGGCGTCCATTTCCGCAAGTCGTGCATGCAGTGCCTGTTCGAGCGGCCGCCCGAGGTAGCGGGCGGCACCGCTGTCCAGCACGGCACGGTAGCAGGTGGCGGCACGGGGGCGGTCGCCGATGGCCCAGAACGCGTGTCCGACATTGGCGAGAAGGTCGTAGGCGGGAAAGGTGCTCTGTTCGAGGCCGGCNNCGGCACGGGGGCGGTCGCCGATGGCCCAGAACGCGTGTCCGACATTGGCGAGAAGGTCGTAGGCGGGAAAGGTGCTCTGTTCGAGGCCGGCCAGTCCGACGCCCAGTGCGGCCTGGGGTTGACCGGTGAGCATCAGGTAGCCGCTCTGGCGGAGCTGGGGCAGCGGATAGCAGTGCCGCCGGCAGAGGCTGCCGAGCCATCCTGGAGGGTGAAGGTGCGTGGCGCGCTCGAGAATCCGATCCATCTCTTCCGGCGGGTAGACGCGATAATCGATCCCCGCGCGGAACGGGGCCACGGTGGGGACCTCCGGCGCCAGCGATGCATGGCAGTAGACCAGGTCGCGGTCGTCGGCATAGACGCGGCGCCACCCCGGGGTGGTCTCGAAGAACTGGAACCATGACGGCAGGGAGTTGAACGGCACAACGGCCAGGCGGATACCGAACTCGCGGA
>JAIFLS010000111.1 GCA_020048935.1 bacterium
TCAAGCATCTCCAACAGCATCTCCAAACCGTGGATGCGTCCTGCAGGGGGCACAAAATGTTTGTTTTACAAGCAGTTTACTGCTACGAATGAAGCCATGACAAAAAATGCAGATCAGGTCATTATCCGCGAGCTGGCGCAACGTTATGCCGAGCTTGCTTACAGTAACCGTAACCGGAGTTCGCTGGAACGCTGGCGCTCGCTCAACAATATGCGGTCAACGCGACCGCTTGTTTCCTGCAACATCTACCACCTTTTGCCCGAAATCGACCCGCACTTGCCGGAATTGCGCGTGGAGAACGAGGAGTTGAGAGAGATTGAACGCTGGTTCCAGAGGGCCTTGTGGAGCGCCACGCTGGGTGACGACCATTACTTTGACCCCTGGTTCAAGGTGAAGGCCAACATGTACGTCCAACCGGGAGGAATATGGGGGGTCAGTCCGGAGTTTGTGCATGACCACACCAGTCGTGGTTGGCGCAACACACCGGTGCTCGCCCGCCTGGAGGACCTGGATAAACTCAAGGCCAACCCGCACCGGGTGCTTGATCCTGATCCGCCTTTGGCGAGGCTTGCGGAAGATATATTTGGCGATATTCTCCCGGTGCACCGGAGTCGAGTCAGTGTCCATCACATCTGGGATGGCGTCATCGGCCCGGCAGCCGGGGCGCTTTTCGGACTGGAAGAACTGATGCTGGCGCTCTACGAAAGTCCCGAGATGGTCCACCGGTTCATGACTTTCGCGCGGGATGCCATCATCAGCAATTTCAAGCAGTGCGAGGAGGCGGGCGATTGGAGCACGGCCGACTACTGGTATTACAATACTCCGCCGCATTGCGATGCCCTCCCGGATCCCCAGTCTGGTGCTTATGGCGCCAAACTGAAGGACCTTGTCGGTTTCTGCCATGCCCAGGAGTTCGAATCCGTCAGTCCGGCCATGTACGAGGAGTTCCTGCTCGACTACCAGCGGCCCATCCTTGAGTTGTTCGGGCGGGTCAGCTACGGCTGTTGCGATACCTTGGAGAGCAAGATGGAGGCACTCAGCCGCCTCCCCAATCTGACCAAGATCACCGTTGGACCATTGGCCGATCCCGCCCGGTACCCCGAACGATTCGGCAAGCGTGCCGTCCTCTCCTGGCGGCCCTTACCCACCCTGATGGTCAGTGAACAGCTCAACGAGCAGGCGCTGCGCAAGTTGTTCCGGGATGGTTTTGAGAAACTCAGAGGTTGCCACGTTGAGCTTCACATGCATGACCTGATGACGGTTCGCGGGGATATTCCGCGCATCTTCCGCTGGTCGCAGATTGCCATGGAGGAAGCCGAGCGGGCCGGTCGGTGAGCGGGATCTTCATCTCCTCGAGCCAGACGGCCTTCCTGGCCAGGGCGTAGGAGGTTTCAAGTTCGGCAGTCAGGTGTTTCTGCGTAAACCATGAAACAGGAGTGAAACGAGTGAATTGTAATAGGCGAATCGTAAAGGGATCTATAGCTTTTCTGTCATTGGCGGCACTTTCGTTCGGGGAGCAAGCTGTGACTTCGGGGACTACAGTTCCTTCACAAAAGGTTATCTGGTCGAGTGCACCGGTGGTGTTTGTTCCGAACAGTCCGAAGCCAATGAAGTATTTCCAGCATTTATGGGGATCTTCCGTGTATCCCATCGGGAATGGACGAATGGGTTCTACGATCTATGGGGAAATGGCCGAGGAACATATCCAGTTTAACGAAGATACCTTGTGGACTGGCAATGAGGACAATACCGGGCGATACCAGAATTTCGGGGAAATGTTCATCTCGCTGCAGGGACATGCGAACGCCTCCGCGACAGAAAGCAAGTACCGGCGTGAACTGGATATCGTCAAGGCTTTGCATACCATCACTTATGAATTGGGCGGTGTTAATTACCGTCGCGAATATTTTGCAAGCCATCCGGCGAATGTCATGGTCTTCCGGTTTACTGCCGACAAGAAAGGTGCATATTCTGGAAAGATCTCTCTCAAGGATGCCCACTCTGGAGAAACGAACAAAGTCGAAGGCAGCACGATCCTCTTTGGCGGGAAGATAGGGGATTTCCAATTGAACTATGAAGCACAGGCGATGGTGCTGAATGAAGGCGGCTCGATCGGCCCGGCTGAGGTCGGTATCGAATTCAAGGATTGCGACAGCCTGATCATCCTGCTCGATGCGGGGACCGATTACCTCAACCAGCGTGAGAAGGGATGGAAGAAGGAGCATCCCCATCAGGCTATTTGCGAGCGCCTGGCCAAGGCATCGGAGCGGTCATTCGATGATCTGCTGGCGGAACACATCAAGGACTACCAGAAGATGTTCACCCGGGTCGCACTCGAGCTGGGGACGAGCCCGGCCGAAACGCCGGGCATGACGACTGCAGGCCGCCTGGAATCATACAGGAAGGGGACTCCTGATCCTGATCTGGAGGAGATGCTATTCCAGTATGCCCGTTATCTCATGATCAGCAGTTCGCGTCCAGGCGACATGCCCGCCACGCTACAGGGCGTGTGGAACACCTATAACAATCCCCCGTGGCGCTGCGATTATCACACGGATGTTAACGTGCAGATGAACTACTGGTTTGTGGATCAGGCCAATCTCTCAGAATGTTTCCAGCCGCTCGCCGAATGGGTCCATTCCATCCGCGAGGTGCGGCGCGAGGCGACGAAGGAGGAGTTCGCCGTTCGTGGATGGGCGACACGTTCAGAGAACGGCATTTTCGGTGGCGCCACTTATCATTGGGTGCCGGGCGATGCTTCCTGGGTAGCCCAGAATCTCTGGGATCACTACGCGTTCACGCAGGACAAGGAATACCTGAGTACCCGTGCTTATCCCGTGATGAAGGAACTATGCGAATACTGGGAAGACTCGCTGACGACGAACTCCAGTGGGCAACTGGTCAGCCCGAAGGGCCAGTCGCCGGAGCATGGTCCCTTTTCGGAGGGCAATTCCTATGACCTGCAACTGGCGTGGGATCTTTTCTCAAACTATATTGAGGCATCCGAGGCATTGGGCGTGGACGTCGAGTACCGGGAGAAAGTCCGCGATATGCGCGATAAACTGCTTCTCCCGCAAATCGGGAAGTGGGGACAGTTGCAGGAGTGGGCGGAGGACTTGGACGATCCGAAAGACACCCACCGCCACCTCTCGCATCTGATAGCCGTTCATCCGGGACGCCAGATATCACCCGTGACAACACCGAAGCTGGCTGAGGCTGCAAGGATTTCCATGAATGCGCGAGGTGACGGCTCTACCGGCTGGAGCAAGGCGTGGAAGATATGCATCTGGGCGCGCCTGCAAGATGGTGACCGCGCGTACAAGCTTGCGAGTGAATTCATTAAGAACAACGTTTATCCGAACCTATGGGGATACCATCCGCCTTTTCAGATCGACTGCAATTTCGGGTATACGGCTGGAGTCTGCGAGATGCTGCTGCAGTCGCATATGGGAACTCTCCATATTCTTCCTGCGTTGCCGAAGGCTTGGCCGACTGGCTCCGTCAAAGGTCTGCGCGCTCGTGGCGGGTTTGAAGTGGACATCGAGTGGAACGACGGCAAGCTGACCCGGGCGCTTATCCGCAATGTCTCGAGCCCGACAGGCAAGTGTGTGGTCCGCTATGGAGAAAAGACGTCCGAGCTTTCGGTCCCCGCTGGCGAGTCGCGTGAGTACAAGGGTAATCACTGAAGACATCTTCAAGAGAAAGGGGATTTGCATGAACTGTCCGAATTCAGGAGTGCGGATGAGCTATGGTCTAGTCTTGCCTGCGCGCGAGCCAACAACTGCAACCTGCTGGCCAATGTCGGCCCGAAGCCGGACGGCTCCATCCCTGAAGATAAAGATGAGCGGATCGAAGCGCAAATCTTCGTCAATTTGCCGGACCAGCGACCTCCTCGACGGGAAGTGCTGAAAAAGAAATGTGGGGCAGACCTTTGACCTGAAATGGGTCGTTTTCCAAGGAAATTCAAATCTCGCTCTGCCGAACAGGGAAAGACGGGTTAATATCCGTTTGACTTTGCGGGCGTTTCATCCGACACTGCGACTTCACCCGTTTAAGGCGGTTTTTAAGGAGGACTAGTGATGTCTGGCGACAAACGACGACTTTTACTGATTGATGATGATCCCAGCTTGTTGATCACGCTGAGTGACTTCCTGCGTTTCGAGGGGTATGACGTGTCCACGGCGGAAAGCGGCGAAAAAGGTCTTGAGAAGCTCAAGACCATGACCCCGGAACTGATCATTCTCGATATGAGCATGCCCGGGATGGGGGGCATCGGTTTCCTGAAGGAGATCATGGATGAGAAGGGCAAACCCTTCTATCCGGTGCTCGTGTTGACGGCGCGCTCGAACATGGCGGAATTCTTCTCCAATGTCGAGATCGACGGTTTTATCTCAAAGCCGTGCGAGCCGCAGGATCTGCTGATGGAAGTCGGGCGAATCATCTTCCTGCGCCGTGGGGAAAAAGCCGATTCCGCGCATGGCGAGACCCGCCGCCGCATGATCCTCGGGGAGTCGGATCCGGCGGTCGCCGAGCGGATGGTTGAATGGTTCTCCGCTCGTAACTACATTATCGAGCATTGCGAAAAGGGGCCGGAAACCATTGAATCCGCGATTGTGAACCGTCCTGATGTGATCGTGATGAACCAGATCCTGGATGGGTTGAACGGTTCCGCCGTGGCGGATATGCTGGCCGTTATGCCCAATACGAAGGCCATTCCGGTTGTGCTTTACGGGGCTAAAGGCCTGCGCCTGAACGAGGCTTCGTCCAACCTTTCCGGTGGCGGGATCGTGGCAACCGTGGACAACGAGGTGGCGGCCGATGTCGGCAGTATCGTGAACGCCGTCTTCGAGAGCTGACAGGAGCGGCGTCATGCGTTGTCCCAAGTGCTCCCATATGGAAGATAAGGTGCTTGACAGCCGGACCTCGCGCAACGGTGACGCCACGCGCCGCCGCCGCATGTGTATCCGCTGCGGCTACCGGTTCACCACCTATGAGGAAGTCCTGCGCCCGAAGCTGAAAGTGATCAAGACCGATGGGCGTCACGAGCCATTCGAGCGCAATAAGCTGCTCAACGGGATCGAGCGGGC
>JAIFLS010000035.1 GCA_020048935.1 bacterium
CGACGGCATCGCGCCCCGTGACCAGACTGGTCGGTAGCGCCTCGCCTGCCACCACCAGATCCTCGCGCTCCACCACCGCCACCGGTTCATCCGCACGGGCAAGCCCGTTCGTCATCGCGACTGCCATCAAAACTGCTAATATGGGCCTTCTCATATTACGCAACACCTTTCTCTCGACCTCATCCTCATCAATAATAAATCAACATGACCATATTGGTAATCTTTTTTCCGCCTATATCAACTCGATTATTCGAGATCCTCTTCTGCTAATCCATGCGCTGCCGGGGTCACCGACCCCAGCTACAAAAGCATTCGCAAACTTCAGCTACCCCGTTATTTTTTTGCACGGAGCCCCGGGCGGGCTTGCCTATTGCACAACCAACTGGTCGAAATAGGTAAACAACTTGTACACCAACTGCCGATCCAGCGCAACGGTCATGCTGCGGATGCAGCGGTTGTCGGCCTCGTTGAGCGAGACGTGCCCTTCACGTCCCTGCTCGCTCAAGGCAAGCACGGTTTTACCATACGCATCCAGCATGTCCAGCTTCATCAGGTAGCGCACGAAAAACAGACCAGGCCTGTTGAGATCGGTCTGCTCCAGCGAGACCGTCCCGCGCATCGGACGACACGACAAAACCGAGTCCGGTCAGCAGCGAGGTCACCGCCTGCGTCACCTTGCCCTCCGTGTCCCCCTCGATCTCGACGCTGAATCCGATCGCGCCCGCCGCCGTCGCCAGCCGCTGCTGCAGGTCGTCATGCACGTACTGCATCATCACCTGCGCCTTGGCGGCAGGATAGAGTACATCAAGTTGCGCAAGAAGCTGCTGGCTGTCCGTGCTGACGGCGACCGCCGCCGAGAGCGCGGCATAGGTCATCGCGGGTGACTGGGCGACGCTGCGCGCGACAAAGCGCCCCGTCCGCTCATCGTTCTCCTTCAGCCGTGTCACGTAGATGGTGACCGTTTCGGCACGGTTGAGCGCGGCCAGGGCGTATACCCGCCCAGTCTTCGGATCCGTGTAGCGTTCGGGATACTGCACGTTCTGAAGGGACATCGAGGTGCTCATGTCGACATGGCGGTCGAGCTGCGACTGCTCCTGGTAGAGGTTCTGCTTGCCGATCAGTTCGTAGTAACGCTCGGTCAGGCGCTCGTCGACCGTGATATGCGTGCTGAAGACCTTCGCCAGGTTGCCGGCCGCGACGGCCTCGGCCGCCTGCAGCGTATCGCCCTCGCCCACTGCCGTCAGGTAATACTTGACCGGGTACTTCACCTGCGGATTTTCCATCCACGCCGGCCGCGCCGCCTTTACCGGCCCTGTCACCGCGCATCCCAGGACCAACCCGGCACCGACCAGCACCAACCCGCGCCATGCCTGCATAACCGCCTCCTTTTGCCTAGTTCAGATAATACGACTGCAGCAGGTTCAGTTTCCCGGGACGCACCTGCACTGTTCCGAGTTCATCCTGGTAAAGCCGGTTGCCGGCCTTGTCGAAATACACCACCGTCGCCCGGTGCTCGCCGACCGGCACATCGATCTCGCTGACCGCCGCCACGGCGGGGAAGAACTGCCCGACCCGCAGATCCGCGTTCTCCGTCGCCGCCACGGCCATGTCCACCAGGAAATCGGGGACGAGCTCGCCATCCTCGTGCTTCTTGAGTTCCTCCATCGCCTTGACCTTGATAATGGTCTTGCCGATGACGCGGCTGATGCTCTTGAGGAAGATCAGCGGCTCCTTGATCCGGAAGGTCTCGTACGCCACCGACTCGATGCTTTCCAGCGGCTGAAGATCCGTCACCGCATACCCGTTCAGGTAAAGCACTGCCTTTCCCACCTGGCTCACGCGCATTTTCATGTAGGGCAGTTGGAATTTCAGCGTTGTACCTGCCGGCAGCACGTTGCCAATGCTCCAGGGAATCACTTCCAGCGCGGTCATCTCGGTGTTGCCCGCGCTTTGCTGCTGCGTGGTCATGATCGTGACCGAATCCGGCTGCGTGTGGATGTAAAGCGTATTGGCCAGCTTGTCGGGGCTGCGGCCATAGAAGCCGAGCACATTGAGCTTGGCGTAGGCATCTGGCGAAGGGGCCAGCGCCACGGCGAACGACGGCAGCGGGAAGGGGTAGACCTCGCGTGCCGAGCCCCAGGCTTCGCTGATCTTCAGCAGATCGATTCGCGCATCGTCGCGCTGTCCTTCGGTGCGGTACATCAGCATGCTCATGTAGCGGGCCAGCGCGGAATTATGGAAGCGGGTTCTCTCCGGACGGAAGGATTTCGACGTGCCGGAGGATGGCGTCGTCTTGTTGTACTCTGTCGCCATCCTGGCGTACTTGTCCTCGAGCAGGTTGAGCTTGTCGTTGATACGGCGCACCTCGACAAACGCGGAATCGAACGTGCCCTGCTGCAGGAAGTTGATCGCCTTGAAGACATTGAGATAGATGTTCTCGTAGTCCTCGCCGGGATATTCCAGCGCGTTGTCGTTGAGCATGATCGCGGTGGCCGCCATGCTGACGCTGCGCGTGTAGGCCTCCTCGATGGCCTGCTCGGCCTGCGTGAGCAACTCGTTGCTCTCCGCCCAGCGTGCATTGTAATGACAGAGCATCCCCGCATCCAGGTAGTAGAGGATGCGGTCCTTCTCCTTGTAGGCCGTTGTCTTGGCGGCCAGGACCTGCTCCAGCGCGGCTGCGAAATCGCGACCGGCAAGCCGGTTCTCGATCCCGAGCAGATGCTGCGTGCTGGTGCGCGTGCTGGCGCAGCCGGTCGCCACAACCGCCAGCGCCGCCGCCGTCAAACCTGTACAGAAGCACCGCATTCAACCTCCCGGCTCCCGTCCGTGACCGGCAGGCGGTCTCAAAGACGGGCGCGCGCCTGCTTCACGACCTTCTTGATCTTCTTCGACCCGATCCAGACCTTCTCGTTGTTCTCGACGTGGATCAGCTCCATATCGATCTGGTAGAACTTGACCTGCTGGCCGTCGACCGCGTCGATCAGGGTCTTGATTCCGCCCTTGAGCATGTAGTCGGCACCGGTTTCCGCCGCGAGCCGCTTGGCGCTCTCCTCGGTGGAGAACGACTGCTGGTCGAGGCGCTCGTCACGGACCTCGCCGCGCTCGGCACTGCTGGCGACAAAACGGACCGCGCCGCTGTTGATCAGCTCACGCTCGATATCCTTCACGAACGTGCCCATCTCGATATGCTCGGAACTGAGATTGCGCACCGTGCCCACGATCACGACTGGTTTGCGCCCGGCCGACGCCGTGAATTCGGAAAGCCATGGACGGCGCAACACGTCGCCGAGCATCTCCTCCGCCACCAGGCGAGAATCCGTGTCGTTCCAGCGCCCGCTCAGGTCGCGGACCTCGTCCACCGCGACACGCTGCACCGTCGGCGTGCCCGTGCAACCCGCGAGCACCATCAGGCCAAGTACCGCCGCCATTACCCGAACCGTCATTGCTATGCGCATCCTGCTTCCTCCTGGTTACCTGATTGCCACAACCACGGGACACTGACTGCCTGAATATCGAACACTATGACGTGCAAATCAAGGCTATAATTTCAGCTATCCGAGCCCTGTACGACCGGGTTCTCGAGGGCTCCGGATTTGTGCTTGAATCGGGGCATCGATGGTGCTAGGTTACACGCATTGTTTCCGGGGGGGTATAGCTCAGTTTGGTAGAGCGTCGCGTTCGCAATGCGAAGGTCAGGGGTTCGACCCCCCTTACCTCCACCATGTTCCGCCGACAGGCGGAAAATGCCACGCCGTAGCCGCACAGCGGCGAAGGCGGGCCGTTATTCAGTTTCGTCTTCCGCACGAAGGCCTCCGTGGCCGGTTCCATAATTGCAAGGAGCATCGCATGGACGCAAAAGTTCTCGTCACCGGTGGCAGCGGCTTTCTCGGTATCAACCTGATCCGACATCTGCTGGGCAAGGGCATTACCCGCATCATCTCGCTGGACCTGGTGGAGTTCGACTATCCGGAGCGCGACCGTATCGAGGCGGTGATCGGGGATATCCGCGACAAGGCCACCACCGCGCGCTGCATGCAGGGTGTGACCTGGGTCGTCCATACCGCGGCGGCCCTGCCGTTGTATTCCGCGACGGAGATCATGACAACCGAGGTGGACGGCACGCGCAACCTGCTCGAGGCCGCCGCGGCTTCCGGCTCGGTGGAACGGTTCACGCATATCTCGTCCACCGCCGTCTACGGGATTCCCGACCATCACCCGCTACTGGAGGATGACAAGCTCGATGGGGTCGGCCCCTACGGCATCGCCAAGATCGAGGCCGAGAAGGTCGCTATGGAACATCGCGCCAAGGGCATGTGCGTGCCGATCATCCGCCCGAAATCGTTTGTCGGTCCCGAACGTCTCGGTGTGTTCGCGCTCTTCTACGACTGGGCCAGGGATGGCCGTAACTTCCCGATGATCGGCAACGGGCGTAACCGCTACCAGCTCCTGGATGTCGAGGACCTTTGCGGGGCGATCTGGCTGACGCTCACGCTCGACAAGGCGATCGTCAACGACACGTTCAACATCGGGGCCAGGGACTTCACGACCATGCGCGAGGATTACCAGGCCGTACTGGACCGCGCCGGCCACGGCAAACGGATCGTCGGCACCCCGGCCACCCCGATCATCTGGACACTGCGCCTGCTGGAGTTCTTCAAGCTCTCGCCGCTCTACAAGTGGGTGTACGAGACGGCCTGCGAGGACTCTTTCGTGAGCATCGAGAAGGCGCAGCGGGTGCTCGGATACGCGCCACGCTATTCCAACAGGGACGCGCTGGTGCGCAACTACGACTGGTACCTGGCGCACCTGGCCGACTTCGAGAACCGCAGCGGCATCTCGCACCGCGTGCCGTGGAAGCAAGGCATCCTGCGCTTCTTCAAGCTGCTTTTCTAGGAATCGTTCTTGGTTCCTGGTTCTTCGTTCTTGGTGCTGGGACGTTGGGCTAGTTCAGGTGTCCCAGCCAGGCGATGAACTCGCGGGTACGCGGGGCCGGATTTCCGGCATGGATCAGCACGATCACCGGTTCGCGGCTGGATGCGGACGGGCAGGCCGAGAATCCCGCCTTGGAATAGTCCACATAAACGCTGCCGCCGGTGGCGGGGAGATAGCCTTTCAACCGGTAGATGTCCGGCTCTACTTCCTGTAATCGCTGCCGAATCTGTTCGGGGGATATGTTATCCGCCGGGGTTAGCGTCACGGTGTCATAGAGCGGATCGCGGCAAAGAGCCAGTGCAGACACTTCCGCAACCGGTGGTGCCGAGGCAGTGCCGAACAGTTCGACATCCGCCTCGCCGCGGACGCAGGGCCGGATTTCAATGACGGGGTTGATGGCGCGCAACGACTCGACAGTAGCGCGTATCGCCTCCCCGGCATACAGGTCGGTCTTGTTGATCAGGGCCAGGTCCGAGGCCTCGATCTGCGCGGTGATGTTCGGCAGAGTCCGGCACAGCTTGTGGAAGCTGCCGGGATCCACCACGCTGATGATCCTGGCCAGGCGGTACTGCGCATCGAGCCGGGTCTCGCGCAGCATCGAGGCCATCACCTTCGGGTTCGCCATGCCGCTGGCCTCGATGACCAGTCCTTCGGGTGTGCCGAATTGCAGAAGATACTGCCACCGGGCACGGACACCACATCCGGATTCGATTCCGAGACGATCGCCCCATCGATATCGCGCGGGGAGAACTCGTTGACCAGGTAGACCAGGCGCCGCTGGAGATGACGCCGGGTAATCGCCTTGAGGAACGTGGTCTTGCCAGCCCCCAGGAACCCGGTGACCAGGCAGATCGGGATCAGGTTATGCAACTGACTCACCCTAGCTTGCCAGGTTGGAAATGTTCTTGGCGAT
>JAIFLS010000082.1 GCA_020048935.1 bacterium
GGATAGTAGTCAGCGCCATGAAGCATGTTTGTGCATTTCTTATTAATCGGTCCAAAAGACAATCTACTCATGACTCACTACTCCTCACAATAGTTGTGTTTCCATAAACATCTACTTGCCCTGCGTTTAAATATTACCCAATGCCCTTCCTGGCTCGTCGACGCGGCTATACGCTCGTGGTGAAGGACCCGAAGGCAGAGTAGCGGTTGTCGATCTCCTCATTGCCGGGCCTGTGACCGGAGTGGATCACGAAACGATGCTGGAATCTGACGCTGGTTCCCTGTTTCAGGTTGAAGTTCAGAACGTCCTTGCCGTACTTTCGCGACGTAGGGCCGTCAGCAACCAGCATCTGAATCATCAAGTCCTTGTTGGCAAGAAGCTGCTGGATCAGTTTCTCATTCTCCGGGCTTTTCTCGGCGAATTCTGCCAGGCCGCGCGGGGTTGCCTCTTTGATAACCATATACGGCGCCAGCTTGCCATCCAGTTGATCGCTACCCAGGACTCCTTTGATTCCCAGCGCATCCATCGCCATCCATGCCGCTACCTTGGCCTGATCAATCGCCGGCAGCTGCATCTCGATCTCAGCTTTCATCGATTGCTCGACCTTGGCGAATGCAGCCTCAAGCTGCTTGCCTCTTTCGGTCAGTTCGACCAGCCCTTCGGGCGGCGTCTTGGCCGCCACTGCCAGCGAGGGAACGACAACAAACATGCACAACATCGACGCACCGTATGCTCTCAACTTAATTTGGACTCTCCTATTGGTTTAATCATTTTCTAAAAGCTACTTGACTATAGTTGCCCCAAACCAAAATCAGCAATTGCATAATCTTGCGCTATCAATGACAATCGCCAGCCAATCAAGATATATGCAGATATGAAAACCGTTGACGGTGAGATAGGGCGTTCGTAAAGTGATGCTAATTTAAAAACACTTGCCACCGGAACGCTTTCAGTTACTTTAAGAGGGCCTATTGCGCATCTATTGCCCGAGGAAGGAATTATTCCGTGAAGAGCCATAATTTCTGCATTCCTTTTAATAAGTATTCAGCAAACGAGTATGGGTTGATTAAGCACGGAAACAGAGGGAGTTGAAATGATAAAGAAGTATATAATGGCGAGCTGTTGCTTTCTGATTGCTTTGTTCTCTATTGTCCCGTCCACATCGGCGGATACGCACTTCGTTCGCCCCGGCAATCGCGGCACCGCCGCGCCCTCCACCAGTTGGGCAACTGCGACGTTCACGCCTGAGGTGGTGCAAGCCTACAGCGGGACAATCACGGTGAACAGTGAAAAGACCAGCGGTGGTAACACGATCGGCGCCTCGGATACGGGGATAGGGGAAGGACTACCACTGGGTACGGGAACAGAAGGTGACCCCTATCAGATCAGCCAACTCGTGCACCTGGTGTGGATGGGAGACACTGTCGGCTCTTCCAGCGGCAAGTACTATATCCTGAAGAATGACATTGATGCGTCGGACACCACGAATTGGATCGGGGGATTCTCGCCGATTGGGAACGATGCCACGAATTTCATGGGTATCTTCAACGGAAACGGGAAAGTAATCAGCAATCTGATAATTAATCTCCCAGCACAAAACTACGTGGGTCTCTTTGGACACTTAGGCGGGGGCGGGGTGGTGAAGGATCTTGGCCTTGCGGGAGGTTCGGTGACGGGGCTCACCTATGTTGGCCGTCTCGTGGGATATATCGCCGAGGGCACGGTGAGCGGATGCTACGCAACAGGTCCGGTGACAGGGAATTTCTATATTGGCGGCCTGGTTGGTTGTAACCAATTTAATGGCACAGTGAGCGGGTGTCACGCAGAGGGAACGGTGACAGGGAATAGCATGGTTGGCGGCCTGGTGGGGAACAACAACTACGGGACGGTGAGCGGCTGCTACGCAACAGGTCCGGTGAATGGGGGTAACTATACCGGCGGCCTTGTGGGCGGGAACGAGCACAATGGCGGCGGGGTAAGCAATTGCTATGCGACGGGCGCGGTGTCGGGGAACAACTATGTCGGCGGGCTCATGGGGCTGAACTACAGCCCGGTAAGCCATTGTTACGCGACGGGCACGGTGTCGGGGAACACCTATGTCGGCGGCCTCGTGGGGTGGAACCAGAATGGCCTGGTGAGCGGATGCTTCGCGGCGGGTGCGGTGACAGGGAGCAGTGTCGGTGGCCTTGTAGGGTATAACAACGGCGGCACGGTTAACGAGTGCTATGCAACCGGTGCGGTGACGGGGATCTCCGGTGATGTGGGCGGCCTCGTGGGGTGGAGCAGCGGCACGGCGAGCAACTGCTATGCAACGGGCGCGGTGGGGGGAGGCGGCAGCAGTTTCGGCGGCCTTGTGGGGTGGAACAACGGCGGCACCGTGAGCGGATGCTACTGGGACACGAACACCACCGGACAGGCGACATCGGCTGGCGGTGGCACGGGTACGAACACGGCGGCGATGAAGCAGCAGGCGACCTTTGCGGGATGGGATTTCACGAATATGTGGAGCATTGCGGAGGACGTCAAGTATCCTTTCTTCGGAATCGCCGCGGTTATGCCGCCGGGCAATGGAGCGGCGGGAGATCCCTACCGGATCAGCGAGCTGGGGCACTTGGTGTGGGTGGGTGAGAATGTCGAAAACTCCAACCTCCGGCACTACAAGATGCAGAATGACATTGATGCATCTGTAACCGCGATTTGGGACAACGGGGCTGGATTTGCGCCGATAGGTTACAGCGGTGGTAATCTCAAGGGCATCTTTGATGGGAATGGGAAAGTGGTAAAAGGCCTGAACATCAATCTTCCGACTCAAGACGCAGTGGGTCTTATTGGATATATGGGCGAGGGCGGAATGGTGAAGAACCTGGGCATGGAAGGTGGCATGGTGGCAGGTTACGATTTCGTCGGCGGCCTCGTTGGAGCCAACGATCTTGGCACGGTGAGCAACTGCCATGCGGACGCCTCGGTGTCCGGGCGCAATCGTGTGGGCGGCCTGGTGGGTTACGTCTCAGGTGGCACGGTACTTGCATGCCATGCCTCGGGTACTGTGACGGGGAATGACTATTTAGGTGGCCTCGTGGGAAACAATATTGGGTGGGTGAACGGCTGCTACGCGGCAGGAACGGTAACAGGAATTAGCGGTTCATTCCATGGTGGCTTGGTCGGATACAATTCAGGCACGGTGATTGACAGCTATGCGCTGGGTTCCGTGACAGATTCTGCATCTGGAATCGATGGGTTTCACCATGGTGGACTGGTGGGATACAATTCAGGCTTGGTCAGACATGGGTATGCGACTGGCTTGGTATCCCCCTGCACATTCTCCGGCGGCCTTGTGGGACGCAATCTTGGCACGGTGGACAATGCGTATTGGGATACCAACACTTCCGGATTAGTTTACTCGCAAGGCGGTACCGGGATGAACACCGCTGCAATGAAACAACAGGCGACTTTTGCCGGGTGGGATTTCACGAACGTTTGGCGTATTGCGGAGAACATGACGTATCCGTTCCTACTCTGGGAAGAAATATCCACCTATGCGGTGACTTATAACGCCAACGGCGCGACCGGTGGCACGGCACCGGCCCCTCAGACCAAGACCAATGACGTGGCCCTGACGCTGGCGAACAACACCGGGAATCTGGAGAAGACCGGTTACACCTTCGCGGGTTGGAACACGGCCACCGACGGCACGGGCACCACCTACGCTGAGGGCGCCAGCTACACAAATAACGCCGCCGTCACGCTCTACGCCAAGTGGACGGTATCAAGTCCATCGCAGCTTTCACCCGTGTACCGTTTCTGGTCGGACAGTCTGAGCAGCCATTTCTTCACGACTTCGGCAACCGAGAAGGATCAGATCATCTCAACCTGGCCGGATGTGTGGACGTACGAGGGCATCGCGTTCTATGTCCATGGACAGGCAGTGAATGGATCCTTGCCGGTACACCGCTTCTGGTCGGATCGAATAGGTTGCCACATGTTCACGATCTCGGAGTCTGAGAAGTCGACGCTGCAAACCCGTTATGCGAAGGTGTTCACCTACGAGGGGGCTGCCTGGCACGCCTTCAACTATCAGGCACCCGGGACCCTGCCGGTGTACCGCTTCTGGGCTCCGAAGTTGAAAAAGCCGTTCTTTACAATATCGGAGGCGGAGAAGAACAATGTGATTGCCACGATGTCATCCACATGGAGCTACCAAGGGATAGCCTGGTATGCCTATACATCGGCGCAGATCGGGGCGGTCGCCGCTGCACCGCAAGGCAAGGATTATGAGCAAGCCGCTCGGCCAACTGCAGCCTCGGAGAAGACAAGCACCGGAGCCCACGGCGAAACTACCGGCAAGATTACATTCAGCCTTTCGTTCGGCAGCGAGATGGTGGTTGCCGCATTACTGTATGATCCGGTGACGAACGGGTTCCTACAGGTGCTGGAGCCGACGTTGTCGCCGCGGGAACTGGTGATCCCGTTCCTGCCGTTTGGCCAGCGCTATTGGCTAAGCGTTCTGGTTCGTGACAAGGCAGAAGAGAATTGGACAATGGAATACGGCGGCTGGCTGGGCAGGGTGGCGGACATGCCTGGGGAAGCTGTTGAGACGGTTGACGCCGACGCCGACATGCCCATGAGCCTGCCGGTGGAAAACATCGAACTGCCGGAAAGCGCGAGCCCGCTGACCCTGCGTCTCTATGAACAGACCGGCAACCGGCTTTTGGAAACCATACAGGAACTGAAAGGCGGCTCCATCTACGAGTTGACCGTACCGGCCTGGAACCAGTGGTACCGCCTCGAAATCGGGGATGAGACCAGCGGAACTGTGATGAACACCCTCTGGATCGGCCACCTGCGGACCCATTGAAAACCTTATTCACGCTCCCTGAACCGAAGGTTGTTCCCAAGGCAGGTAATACGAACAGCCTCTACATGAGGGCTCATGCCACGGTTCAGCGTGTGCGGTGGCCAATTCGCGGACGGTCCGTTAGTGCTTGATTATTCACTGGCGCCCCCGGCAGGGATCGAACCTGCGACCCACGGATTAGAAATCCGTTGCTCTATCCACTGAGCTACGGGGGC
>JAIFLS010000146.1 GCA_020048935.1 bacterium
GCCCGGGTCAGGAGGCTTGTCGCCATTTGTTCATCCCCGCGGATGGTTCCATTCGAACTGGTGATGCCATGCAGGCAATCGGCCACCACGCGCTGGCGTACTTCATTCGGTACAACGCCGAGCTTGCGGATGGCTTCCGCAACACGCGTGAGAGTTGCCGGATTCAACTGCTGTAGAATGGTCGCGGCAGAACCCTCGTTCAAACTTGCCAGCAGGATGGCCACTTTCTGCTCTTCGCTTAAATGCGTGTCAAGGGTGATTGCACCGTTCATAACCGTCTCACTTACTGCTTAATAACGATCTTGGGTCACGGTCAGCTCTTGCCGCGCACGGTGTGGTCAATCCAGGTGGCTACAACCGAAGGGCTTTGCTCGGCGAGGCGGGAAACCACATCGAATTCCGACTGGTTATCATCGATTGCCGATAGATTCCCCGCGCCCAGCGCATGTGTGGATCCGTCAGCCCCTGCCAGCATGGATACCGGGACCCCGACGTTTTCGCGTTCGATGGACAGGTTCCTGAATGTGCGGCGACTGAAGCTTAACAGGATCGCCAGCATCGCGATCCCCGCAAGGGTGCGAAGGGCCGCCGTCGGCGAGAAGGGGAGTTGCATCAACCAGAGCGGCAGTGCTGGTTTTGGTGCCGTATCCGGTACTGGTTGGAATGCCATTTCTATCACCTCGACCGAATCCTGACGTTGACCGCTGGTAACGGCACCTACCGCGGATCCTACCATCCGCTCAATACTTTTCAACTCCTCTGCGCTGCGCGCGGTTTCCCCTTGGGCGACGGAGACTGAAACGGAGAGCCGCTCGATACGCCCACCCTGGTCCAGTATGCTTTCCCGTCCTGACGGGACCCGGTATTCGGATTCGACATCTTCACGCTTCTTCTTGCTCGTGGCCTGTTCCATAGTGACGGTTGACTTCGGATCGCCGACCGCCACGCGGGCGGCACCATCCTGAGGCGTGCCGACCGGATCGCTCGAATTTTCCGAACTGATCGTCTCCTTGAATAGAACTCGCCCTTCGGCATCATAGGTTTCGCTGTGGCGTTCAATGCGACGGAAATCGATATCGGCGCTGACACGCACCATCGCCTTGCCTGCACCGATCGCAAGGTCCAGCATGTCTTGTGCTTTGCGTGCCAGGCTGTCCTCGACGTTGCGCCGCATGTCCATCTGGCGCTGGCTTGATCCCACAATCGGATCCTTGCTGCCGCTGTCGTCGGTGAGCATTCGTCCCATCTGGTCGGTAATCGTGATATGCCCGTCTCCCATGCCGGGGACGGCCGCGCTGACAAGCTGGCTGATGCTGCTGATCTGCTCGCCGTTAAGACGTACCCCCCGGTTCAGCGTGAGCATGATGGACGCACTGGCCGCCTTGTCCCGCTCGGAGGCAAACAGCTTGTCTTTAGGCATCACCAGCATGACACGGGCAGACTGGACACCATTGACAGCCATGATGGTACGTTCCAGCTCGCCTTGCAGCGCCCGCTGGAAGTTGACTTGCTGCGCAAACTCCGTCAGACCGAACTTGGGTTGCTCGAAGATCTCGAAGCCGGTGGAACTGTCCTTCGGCAACCCGTTGGCGGCGAGCATCAAACGGGCTCGGTAGACGTCTGCGGCGGGGACGTAGATGGCCTGGCCATGGGAACGGAGCTGAACGGTGATTTTCGCGTCTTCCAGTTGTTCCTGGGCTCTGGCGGCATCCTCAAGGCTCATTCCTGTGTAGAGAAGCCGGAAATCCGGCTGGCTCGACCAGTAGAGCGTACCCCCGATGGCAAGTGCCGTGACCATCAATGCCAGGATGATACTGACTTTCTGATTGATACCGAAATGTTTCCACAAAATACCGATTTGATGTCCAAGTAAGGATATGCTGCCAGGCATGGTTGAATCCCTTTCTTCGGTTAGCTACGATCAGGCCTGCATACGAGCAATCTGCTGGTAAGCGTCGAGCAGTTTGTTGCGAACTTCCATCATCAGGTCAAACGCGATTCCCGCCTCTGTCATTCGCGTCGTGACGTCATGTATGTTGGTGGTTTCGCCGGTGATCAGGCCTTCGATCGAACGATCGGCATCCTGCTGCAAGCCGTTGACCTCGCGTACGAGGTCGCCGAGCACGGATTGAAACGAGGGGGCTCCCCCCTTTTCGGGTTTCGAACTGCTGCCAGACTCTGGCCGCATCGGGTCCGTTGATTCCAGACCGTTAATGGGACGATAAGCATCAATAGGTGTCATTTGCCGATCTCCAGTGCTTTGAGTGCCATTGTTTTTGCTGATTTGATGGCGGCAACATTTGCCTCGTAAGCACGAGTCGCGACCATCATGTCAACCATTTCTTCCATCGGATTCACATTCGGGAGGGTCACGTAGCCTTCGGGGTCCGCATCCGGGTGGCCGGGGCGGTAGGCGCGTTGCAGTGAGCTCTGGTCAACGACCGTGCGATCAATCCGGACTCCGTTGGCTGCTTCATTCTGCGGCCCGCGCCGACCGCCGAGCGTACGGTTTAATTGTTCGGCAAAGACCACATCACGCCGACGATACACATTGCCGTTGACATCCTTGGTGGTGTCGGCATTTGCCAGATTGCCTGCGATAACACGCATCCGGTACGATTGCGCGTCCATGGCGCTTGCCGAGATACCGAGTGTCGGGAATATGCTTTGATCACTCATAAGAATCGTCTCTTAAGCCGTTTAGTTACCTTTTATTGCACGTTGGAGTCTTGCGTATTTGCGCGATAAAAGGTCGGCGGATGTCACATAAAGCAACTGGTTTTCAGACATCGCGGCAAATTCACGTTCCAAGCTGACCGGGGAGGCGGAGGAGTCCTTCTTTATGGTAGGGTTGAATTGCCCGGCCTCGGGGGTGCGCTTTTGGACGGCAGACTTAAGCTCGTTGATAAAACTGACGTCACGGCGCTGGTAGCCCGGTGTGTTTACGTTCGCGATGTTGCTGGCCAGTGCCTGGCCTCGCAGTGCTGTCGCGTCTAGGATACGGTTCAGAAGTAATGTCACATCGTTCATGCTTGCCAGTATAAGCACCCTGCGTGCCATAGGCAAGCCCCCGGGGGGGCCAGATGATGCGGGGTGAAACTTGGAGAGTGGGAGATCGGTGAACGAGAACGGCGACGAGAACGGTGAACGATTTATTTTGCCGACTCGTAATCCGTTCTCGTCGCCGTTCTCGTTCACCGAAAAGTGAGACAACATGACCAAGTTACAGGCCAGCCGGCAGGGAGCCTTCCTCGCGGTAGCGATTGAGCTTGTTTCGCAGCGTGCGGATGCTCACACCGAGCAGATCGGCCGCCTGGTTGCGCTGCCCATCGGTTTTTTCCATGGCGCGCAGGATGGCATGCCGTTCCAGCTCATCCAGGCATAGCGTCGTGTTGGCCGGGGAGGGGACCGTGCTGTCCGGGGGACATTCGCTCGCTGCCTTGCCTTCGGCTGGAGGAGAATGGGGATCGCTCTGCCTGGCCGGTTCCTGGGTGGCCGAGTCCACCGGTGTGCAGATGCTGCCGTGCACTTCGGGCGGTAGCATTGCTGGCGTCAGTTCCGGCCCCTTTTCCATGAC
Source organism: bacterium (assembly GCA_020048935.1). Classification (GTDB taxonomy): domain Bacteria; phylum Verrucomicrobiota; class Kiritimatiellia; order UBA8416; family UBA8416; genus UBA8416. Next base: position 3,578 of record JAIFLS010000146.1, read on the forward strand.
GCAGAGACGCTCAATCAGGTGCTCGAGTTCGCGTACGTTGCCAGGCCACATGTATCGGTACAGTATGTCGAGTGTATCCTGGCGGAACCGCAAGCCATCGGTTTTTCCAGTCAGGTTTCGAAGATGCCGTTTGAGAAAGTTGTCTGCCAGCATCGGGATGTCCTCTGGTCTTTCGCGCAAGGGCGGCACATGGATGGGGACGACATTGAGCCGGTAGTATAGATCCTGCCGGAAGCCGCCCTCGCGTACATAGCTTTGCAAATCGCGGTTCGTGGTGGCAATGATCCGACATTCCGCGCGCAGCGTTCGGCTTCCGCCAACACGTTCGAATTCACGCTCCTGAATTACGCGCAGCAGCTTCGCCTGCAGACCGAGTGGCATCTCGCTGATCTCGTCCAGCAGCAACGTCCCGTTGCCCGCGAGCTCGAAGCGTCCTGCCCGCCGGTTGATCGCCCCGGTGAAGGCTCCCTTCTCATGCCCGAATAGTTCACTATCGGCCAGCGATTCCGGTACGGCTGCGCAGTTCATGCGCACAAAGGGACGTTTGCGGTATTCCCCGAGTCCGTGGATGGCCTGGGCCACTAATTCCTTACCCGTGCCGCTTTCGCCTGATATCAGTACCGTCGAGGAAGAGGCGGCGACGCGTTCAATCTGCTCGATCAGCTTTTGCATGGCGACGGCTTGGCCGAGCAAGCGTTTCCCCTTTGGCATCGACCAACCGAGCTCTTCCTTGAGATAGTCGTTTTGCGCACTGAGCCGCACCCAATCCTTTGCCCGGTTCAGGACGACCTCCACCTGTTCCGGTGAGAAGGGTTTCATGAGGAAGTCGACCGCTCCCAGTTTCATCGCTTCCACGGCTTGCTCCACGGTCCCAAAGGCGGTGACCATGACCGTCAGGGTCTCGATGCCCGCCTCCTGCTTCCAGCGCAGCAGGTCCATGCCGCTGAGAACCGGCATTTTGATGTCGACGAAGGCCATGTCGAAGTCGCGTTCTTCCATCAGTTTCTGTGCCTGTGCCCCATTACCGGCCTGCACCACTTCAATTCCGGCTCTTGTGAGTGTTTCCACGACGAATTCACGCATCAGTATATCGTCATCGACCACAAGCACGGTTTCAATGCTGGAGATCATGCTTCCACTCCTGTTTTGGGTAATTCAACGCTAAAAAGACTGCCTTTCCCGGGTTCGCTGGTGATGTTGATCTCACCACCGTGGATATCGATGATCTTGCGGGTGAGCGATAGGCCCAGACCGGTACCGCCTTCCTTCGATGTAAAGAAGGGATCAAACACTTTGGACGCATGCAAGGCGTCCATTCCGCACCCGTTGTCGCGCACATGCAGGGTGACCGTGTTGTGACTATCGGTGGCCGATATATGGACGGTGCCGGAGGCGGTGCAGGCCTCAATGGCGTTGATTCCCAGATTCAGCAGTGCCTGGGTTATCTGGCGGTAATCGCCACGGAATTGTATGTCTGGCTCGGGAGGTTCGATGATGATGCAAACGTGGGTTCTTGTGGCCCGGTCTACCAGTGTTTCCCGGCAGGATTCGAATACCGCCGCGACGGATGCCTGCGATATCTGCAGCCGCATCGGGCGTGCATAGGTCATTAGGTTGGTGATGACATAATTCAGGTTCTGGGCTCCCTCGACGATCCGTTCCGCCAGTCGCAATGGGCCAGGCATGGTTTCCAGATCCCGTCGCAGTAGCCGTGCAAACCCTTCGATCGTGCCCAAAGGATTGCGAATCTCGTGAGCCACGCTGGCTGCCATCTCGCCCAGGGCGGCAAGCCTTTCCTGGCTTTGAAGGCGTTTTTCCATGCGGCGGAATTCGGTTACATCACGCAGGTTGCATATCGCACCCAGAATCTTGCCGTCGGGGGCGGTTACCGGGGCAAGGCTCAGCAGGATTCGGCGTGTTTCGCCCTGCCCATGGCTCGTGGTCCAGGGATGGTCAAGTAATGGCGTGCCGCCTTGGAGTACGCGCTCCAGGTGTGACTCGGACTCCGGCGCCTGCACGATATGCGGGAAACAGGCATCCTCGATTTCCGGACGGTTTACTTGCAGCATTCGGCATGCGGCCGAATTACACCGTTCAATGCGTCCGCCCTGGCCGACGACCAACAACCCATCGGTAAGGCTTTCAACCACACTTTCCAGCCGGCTGGAGACCTGCCGAAGCGCTTGGTTCGTGATCGTCAACTCGCTGTTACGCTCCTGCAGGGTCTTGTTGGAGCTGGCAAGGTCAGCTTCAAGCGACCGGTAAGCCTTCTCCAACTGGCGGCTTTGGCGCTCGAATATTTCAAATGCCGACTGCACGGCCGCCAAGGTACTGTCGTTTTGATTGGCGACCGGAACCGCCGCAGAAGGGGCTAGCATAGGGATGGGAAGGTGAGGGGCCTGCATGATTAATGCTCCTGGGGTACCGGGGTGTCATCGCCGCCGGCACTGATCCGATATTCACGTTCCTGCAACATCAGTTCTTCCATCGTCACTCCCAGTTCCTGTAGGGCGCAAAGGGTTGCCGCATTCAGCGGGATCCCGCCGGTGCTTTCGGCCACCTGCCGTAAATGACCAGTTAGCGCATCGGCGTATTGCTCGGCCTGGCGCAATAACGTCGTACGATTGCTGTTATCGGCAAGCACGCGGAGCTGCATGTAGATGTCGCGAATGGCTGCTGCCTGTGTCTTTGCATTTCTGATTTCAGTCATTAGTTCCATGCTGGGTTCCAATCATAAGGCGGCTGCCCTTGCCCGCAACGAAAGCCGATCTGTCTTTTGGATCCAGTCGCGAAGGGCATCGGCAGAAAGGAGTGTGTCGCCAGCCGGTGCCTGCTTCTCGGATATGGCTTGCCGATCCATCCACGCCATGACGGTTGCCGCCGGTTCCTTCGCGATCAGTCGCGTAAGCGTCTGTATCCGATATTGTTCCAGTGGCAATTGCGCTCGCCAATACGAATCATTTTCCATTTGCGAAAGCAGTTGGTCGATACGCTCGTAGGCCTCGCTCTGTAGCAACTGGTCCATTGCGGCATCAGCCGTGGCCAGCATCAGTGCTTTCGGCGGTTTGGCGGGCGCTGGGCGAGGGTGTTCTGTCGGTTGTGTCGTCAGTGCCGTTAAATCGGGAACCAGAATTTCAAATAGAGTTGACAGCAAGGCGTCGCCAGAAGGCCCGCAGGTTTGCCGCCAGCGCCTGATAGCTTCCTTGTGCTGGCCTTGCCGCATGGCAATCGCAGCCCATAACGGTGTCGATTCAGGCCAGATGCCGGCCCACTCGGAATGGGTGTTCAGCGTCCGTAGTATCTGATCGGCATCGCGGTCGCGCTCTATGCTTAACAGCACGCGCGCTTGTCCCAGCATGGCTTGAGCCATGGTCGGGCTCTTGTCGCCCGTTTCTTGTGTATGTAAGCTTCCCAGCAGGATTGCATGTCTGTAGTACGTTTCGGCGGCGGCAGGCAGCGAGAGTTCCTCAAGCCGTTGGGCGGTGATCAGAAGGCCCTCGGGACAGCGTTCATCCTGCGGGAATCGCATCGTGGCGTCGATCGCGCTTCCCACCAGGCCGGCGGTGGCCTTCGGATCCTTGGCCAGCGCTTTTAAAAGGCTGTGGCGGGCATGGGTGTCCAATTGTTTGTCCGTGTTTAGCGATATCAGTTTGTAGAGATACCGGACCTGTGCATCGTGATTACCGCGTCTGGCGGCCAGATCAGCTTGCACTTCAAATTCCCTGGCTGGATTCGTCGCCGTGCTGGCTTGCGCCTGCGCCGCTGCCAGATAGCGTTCTGTTCGATCCAGTTCATCACGTCCTATTGCCGTTCTTGCGGCACGAACCAGGATGTTGTAGGTCTCTGCTTGTCCAGGCTTCAGCATGTCTAACTGTTGATCAAGCGTTGAAAGGAGTTGGCCTACCCGCGCTGTATCGGTTGTGGCTGAGATTTCATGGTCCAGATCGATCAGTGCTGTTTCCTGTAGATGCGAGTCGGCGAGCATCATCAATCGGGCGGCGGCGGCATCTTCGATGGATCGCTCCTGCCGCAGCAAGGCAAGCAGACGCTGCGCGGCCTGCCGTCGGCCGGGGGCAGAGGTGTTGTAGGCCGCTCGCTGAAGTGCGGGAATGGCCTGATTCATGTTCTTGCTCCTGAAGGCGATTTGGGCTATGATGACCAGTGATTCCTGTTTGATCTGCGAGTTGTTGCTTTGCGCCAATGCGTTGGCGTTCTCGGTCAGTTGCTGCCGGATCTTCTCCAGTTTCTCACTGGGCGTTGCCCCTTCGAAATGCGAGCTAAGCGCATTGAACCATTTTGTGTTTGTGTATATCCGCCAAAGCACTCTGGTCTCGCAGTGCAATGCCTTGATTTGCTGTTCCCCGATCGCGGAAAATGCCTTGAGCGCATCAAGGCTTGCATAGGCCGGGGCGGCGTACCCCAAGTCAAAGAAGACCTGGAATTCGAGCAGGTTCAAGTCGAAGGGCATTTTGCCCTGGTCGCGAACCCTCGCGAGAATGCGATTCGCATGCTGTAGGGCTTGATGGTCGCGCAGTTTGCTGGCCAGTTGTAGGAAAACCGTTGCCGTGTCGACCGCGCTGCAACCATCGATATCCTGTTTTGCAAGCACCGTCGCGTAATTGGCTGCCATGCGATGACGCTGCCAGGCGGGGCGCCAGTTGTCTTCTTTTAGCAGGAATTTCGTCATGGCCATAATGGCGGTGTTCTTCTGTTTGGGCGTTTCTGCAATCTCAATGGCATCACTGAAGAAGATGAATGCCATGAGCGGATCCTTCGCCTTGTCGCGTTCCTCTGCCCACCGCAGCATCAGAATGTCGGCGGGAGGCAGCTCTTGGCTGATAAAATGATGGACCATCAATCCGGTCATCGTGGCGGTGAACGCCAGTCCGATGCCCATCAGGGCCATTGTAAGAAACAGTGCTGAGCCTTGCCTTGCGCGAGAATGCCTATTGTGTGCGGTCATGCAAATCCATTCCTTCCCGTCGGCTGGATACCTGAATGACGCTTAAAAGCTGCGATCGCTCGGCATTACCTGTCAGGCGCTGACTTTGAATGCGTAGCGTGTCCGGGCTGTCGATAATATCGACAAATGTGCCTGCGCCTGCTTCGAAATGTCTCCTGATCGCCGGCGTCTGCGCCAGGATGCATAGTCGGCCGCCTTGCGCCGAGAGCCATCCTGCCCATGCGCACAGGCTGCGCATGGCGGTCATGTCGGCCTGCGTTGCGGGGGTCGTTTCAAGCGCAATCCATTTCTCATCGCGGGCGGCACGCAGCAAGCGGGCGGCGTTGCGGGCCGTCAGCGTCCCGCGAAGACGGACGCGACGGAAGCGGCCGATTCGCCGCGCGTTGCCGCTGCCAGTTGCCGGCGTATGGGCGGCTGCCTTGAAAAGCATCTTCAGGGTACTTTGCAATTGCTCGGCCTGTACCGGTTTCTGAATAACGCTGCTGATTGCCAGCGCTTGCCGACATTCCTCGGAGACGCATTCGGTCTCTGCCGTCATACATACGACAGGGGTTTGATAGCCATTGCTGCGCATCTTCGCGATTACGTCGGTACCATAGCCATCGGGAAGACGATAATCCATCAGTACCATTTGCGGCCCGAGACGTTCCCAGCTCGCTTCGGCCTCGCTGGCGCTTTCTGCAACATTAATGCTGCATGCCCCAGGAAGCCGTTCCAGGGTTCTGCGCAAGGTGGCGGCCAGCAGCGGGTCGTCCTCCACCAGCAGGATGACGATACCGAACGCATCAGAAGTCATAACTGGCTCCTTCTGTGTAGCGTGGTATGATCAGCACGGTTCCGGCGGCCAGTACGGCAGAGGGGCTTATGCCGTTGACTTGCTGTATCCATTTGGCCAGGTCCTTGTTGCCGTAGACCATCGGGTTGGCGGCAATGCTCTCGAGGGTGTCGCCAGTCTGGACCTCGTAATATTCGAATGCTCCACTGCGCAAAAGACTCAATAAATGGTCTTTTTTGTTGATTTCCCTCCGACTTTCCTCCAGTTGCTTGCCGAGGCTCTCGATCTGCGCATTCTGTTCATCAAGTCGGGTGTTCAAGAGAGTAACTTCATCCTGGGTTTGGCTTAACTGTGCGGTTGTGGCCTGTAGCTGCACGTTCAGGTGCGTGACCTCGTCAAGCAGGGCTTGCGCTTGAAGGGCACGCCGCTCCAGTGCGTTAAGACTGCTGGTGTCTGACGCATTGGCCGAGGCCCAGAGTACGACGGCGAGACTCAGGATTGCAACGCTGGGTACGATCCATTGACGGCTACGTTTTCCGGTTCCATTCATATCGATATTCCTTGCGATGTCGAGCGGAGTCAATCATGGTCTCGATATGCTAGCAGGGGCTGTGCCGCAGATCGTGAGCGCTTGCGGTGTTTACACGGCAAAACTCGATCAATCAGACGGTTATGCTGTGTTCCTTGATTTTTCTCAGCAAGGAACTGCGATGGATATTTAGAATTTCGGCCGCTTGGCCGCGATGTCCGTTCACGTCGTGCAGGACCCGCGTAATCAACAGCCGCTCGCATTCGGCAAGGCTCATGGACGGAATCACAGAGGTCTGTCCGGTGGGGGCCGGTGGATTGGACGGTATTGCTTGCTTGGTGTTTGGAATGGCAAGATCCTTGACATCAATCTCGTTGCCTGTACATAGAATGACGCCGCGTTCGATCGAATGGCGCAGCTCGCGAACGTTCCCCGGCCAGTCATAAGCGCAAAGGGCATCCATGGCCGCCGCTGTAAATCCGCTAAGGTGGCCGCCGGTTGCTTTCTTGTGCTGATTGAGGCACTGGTTAGCAAGCATCGGAATGCTTTCCGGGTGCTCGCGAAGTGGTGGCAGAGTCAGGGGAAAAACCGACAAACGGTAATAGAGATCCTCACGGAACGTGCCATCCTTTACCATGTCCTGTAGATTGCGGCAGGTAGCAGCGACGATGCGCACATCCACCTGAATGACACGGCTCCCGCCTAAACGGCGGAATTGCTTGTCCTCGATCACTTTTAGCAGTTTCGCTTGCAGGGCGGGGGCCATGTCGCCGATCTCATCGAGGAATACCGTGCCGCCATCGGCGATCTCAAGTAAGCCGGGTTTGCTGGCTTTGGCATCGGTGAAGGCTCCTTTCTCATAACCGAAAACCTCGCTTTCCATCAATGGCCCCGGAATCGCCGAGCAATTGATGTCGACGAACGGCTTCTCGGCACGTGCGCTGAGACGGTGCACGGCGGATGCCATCATCCCTTTTCCCGTTCCGCTTTCCCCTAAGAGCAGCACCGTAGTGTCGGGGAAGGTGGCAATGCGCTGTACTTTTGTAAAGAGATTACGCAGGGCGCCGCCGCCAATCATCTCGTCGAGCTGCCAGACGTCGCCACCGGAACCGGTCGATAGCCGCGCGAGTCCCTCTACGCGCTCTTCAAGGTTGACCGCTTTTTCCACATTCCGGATGATTTTCTCGAGTTGCTCGTTTTCGTAAGGCTTCGGTAAGTAGTCGTAGGCCCCGTTGCGAATGGCTTGAATGGCTGATCTGACATCGCTGTGGCCGGTTACAAAAACAACGTAAGCTCGTTTTGATAAGCCGTTGATCTCTTCAAGGAAATGGAAACTGTCGCCGTCGGGTAGTCGCCGGTCAAGAAAGATCAGCTTGAATTGATTCTCCTTCAGCCGACTGCGCGCGTCGCTTAACGAATCGCAGGCTTTGACGTCGTGGCCTTTGCGCTTTAAAAGGTCAAACATGACCTTGCGCTGGATTTCGTCATCTTCAACTATTAGAATATCCATTATGGCGGTGCACTTTCTGCGGCATCGGACGGCGGCATGGGCATGGTCGGGCAAGATAACGTCACGGTCCATTCGTTCGTTCGGCATGGCGCTAGTTCCGCCGCGCAATCGCCGCCGGTGAGGCGGGCCAGCCGTTGCGCCAACGTAAGTCCCAAGCCGAGGTGGCGCGGTCGCGTTGTGTAAAACGGGAGGAACGCCTGCTCTCGCAGGGAGGCATCGATGCCAGGCCCAGAGTCGGACACGGTCCACGTTATGCAGCCCTCGTTCGCCTGCAGGAGCAGGCCGACAATACCTCGCGGAGCAGCCTCGCAGGCGTTGGTCAGGAGTTCTTGCAAGGCGATGCGCATAATCGACGGCGCTGCTCCTGCCGCGTCCCCCTGTTGTCGGATCTCTGCATTCGGGAAACGGCGGGCTACGGCCGCCATGGCGTCAGCTGTTATGTCGGATACGATCTCTGGCTGAATCGCGGGGGCGCGTTCCCAGAACAGGCTGAATCGATTAGCCATATCGCTTAGCGAATCACACTCCCGGAGCATTAAGGGAAAGTACTCGCGTAGATCTGGAGCAAGGGTACTTCCTGCATCGGATTCGATGAGGTTCACGGCTCCGCTGATGCCTGAGGCGATGTTCCGGAGACGGTGTCTCAGCACATGCGACATGCGCTCCAAGTCGTCGGTGCTTAAATGGGGTGGAGTAACTGAAATCATTACTTTTCTTATACATCTCGCGTCGGTCGGTGTCAAGAAGGTCGTTTCACGAAGTCGTTTGGCGTGATCACAGTGTGGCGTGCCATAGACACAAGTTCACGATCGGCCATAGTTTCATAGGGTGGACCGGCATGCTGCCGTTCAGCCAGGCATCAATCGCGGTCGGATTGAATAGCGCGTGCCGCAGCGGCGATGTAGCAATTGCCTCCTTGATCATGGGCTTCATCCACGTGTCCATCCATTCAAAAACAGGCACCGGGAAGCTCATCTTCGGGCGCTGCAGGATCGACGTCGGGACCGAATCGGTATAGGCGCGGCGCAGCAGCCGTTTGGATTCGATCAGATCCTGTTGTACAATCTCCATCACGTTCAGCCCCTGCGCGGCAAGCGCGCCAGCCGGTTGCCGCCAGTCCAGGCGGTAGGTGTCCGGCAGCGAGAATGCAAAATCAACCAGCCGGTGATCGGTAAACGGGACGCGCACCTCGACGGATGCGGCCATGGAGCTGGAGTCCACCCGCAGGAGCAAGCCTTCGAGGTTGACGCGCAGGTGGGCAAGCATGATGCGGTCCAGGGTGGATGCATTCGGGTGGCGGCTGTAGAGTTGCTGATAGAAGGCTCGGATGGCATGGTCGTTGTGCAGGTTGGCCGTGATATCCGGATGCATCCAGAGTTGCTTCTCCGGCGTGGACATCCAGGTGTTCAGCAGCAGGTGCTGGGTGGCCAGATCCGGCAGGTGCGCCTGTCCATAGCCGCGCAGTAGCGCCTGATCGGTCGCATTCATACCTGACTCAGGCTTTGTTGAGCGCGAAGCCCGGTCGAAGTCATGGGCCGCGAAATAGGCAATCGTGTAACCGCCGAAGATCTCGTCGGCACCTTCGCCGCTCAAGGCCACCGTGTATTCCTCGCGCAGTGCTTTGGAAAGCATGTAGATCGGCACTTCGTTAGGGGTGGTGAGAGGGAGACCGTTCTGGCGTATCAAGAAATCCCACAATGCGGGGTAATCGGCCGAGTCAAGCGTGATTTGGCGGCACTTCATGCGGTAGGCGTCAGCCGCCTCTTTCACAAACGGGAATTCGTTGAACCCGGGTTGCGCGTAACCCACGTTATAGGCGTGAAAGTGGTTGTCCGTGAGGGTGCTGGCCTGTTCTGCAATAATGGTTGAATCCAGGCCGCCGCTGAGAAAACCGCCCAGCGGAACGTCGCTGATCAGGCGCAGCCGTACCGCCTCCTTGATCAAGTCGCGCGTTTCCTCGGCCGCCGTTTCCAGTGAGAGCAGTGATTTGTCCTGCGGTGCAGGGCAGGATGGTGCCCAATAGCAGCCGCCATGCTGCCCGCCGCTCGCGTCGATGCGCATCCAGTGGCCGGGTTCCAGCAAGTGCACGCCGCTGAGCAGGGTATCCTGCCCGAGATTAACCCGTATGGTGGATAGGTAGTGGGAGGCGGCCGAAGCGTCAAGTGCGGGTTTGTCCGGCAGCAGGGCCAGCAAGGCGCGCATCGACGAGGCAAAACAGAGCGTCTTGCGTTGCTGTGCCCAGAATAGCGGCTTTACGCCCAGTCGGTCGCGGGCCAGGAAGAGCGTGCGTTGGCGGGGGTCGTAAATGGCGAAGGCAAACATGCCGAGCAGGCGATCCAGGCATGCCGTGTCCCATTCCAGAAAGGCGTGCAGCAGGACTTCTGTGTCGGAATGGGTTTGGAATGCGTGGCCCCTTGCTTGCAGTTCTTCCCGCAGTTCCGGGTAATTGTAAATCTCGCCGTTAAAAACGATCACCGCGCCGGTTTGCGGATCCACCAGCGGTTGGTGGCCGCCGCCGATATCGATAATGGCCAGTCGTCGGTGCGCAAGCCCCATTCGGTCTGTGTGGAATCGCCCCTGATCGTCCGGGCCGCGCAAGGCCATGCAATCGGCCGCATCCCGCAGCCGCGGCAGCCACTGCTCGCAAGGGAGAGGGGTGGGGGAGGTGTAGCCGGCAATGCCGCACATGGCAACGACTCCCTTCTAGTTGTTAGAACCGCCAATTTGCCCGATCAGGTAATCAAACCCCGACTTCATTTTGCCGATGGCTTCATCCATGGCTCCGAACTGGCGCCAGAGCATAGTCTCTTTCATTTCCAATTCCCGTGTCAGACGTTCAATTTGATCGTCCTGTCGCGAGATCTCATCATTGATATTCTCGATGCCGATGTCAATCCAGCCGTCGAGATCCGAACTGAAGCTACGGGTGGACTCATACATCGTGAGGGCGATGCCGCCTTCTCGTGTACCAACCGTGGTCTCGGAGGTGACGCCACGGAACAGGTTCTCAACCTCGTCCGGATACTGCTCAAGCATCGCGTCGAGGCGCTCCTCGTCGATAATTGCCAGCCTGTTCAATTCCCCCTCGGTCCAGATGCCGATGTGTTGAAGCGAATCCATGATTCCATCCGCCCCGTTGTATTGGTAGCTGGCGTTTTCAGCCGTATGCGTTGTGTTCATCATCTGACCTGCAAGCGAACGCAGCTTGTAGGTGATTTCACGCATCATGCTGTTGTCCTGTAGCAGGCCCGGAACGGGATTGGATGGATCACTGCGATCCCAGGTCCCGTAGAACTCATTGACCTCTGCCGCCGTGTTGTAAGCATCTATAAAGGTGTTGATCGCTTCCTTGATGGCAGCATTGTCACGGCCGACCGTGATTTCGCTGTATCCGGTACTGTACAAATTCAGTGTCACGCCTTCGACAACATCGGCCAGGCCGGTGTTGGATGAACGCGTGACGGCGGCACCATTGACCGTGAATTCCGCATCCTGAGCGGATAGGAGTTCGTTGGAGGGACTTCCAGAAGCATCCAGAATGCCGAGGCTCTCTAGCGGGGTGCCGGTCGTGTCGGAGAGGGAAATGGAGTCGGAGCCGGTGTTGACGCGCTGAAGCACGAGTCGATTGTCAAGGATGGTGGCGGTGACCTGGTCGTTTCCCGGCATTGAACTGGTCGCGGCGTTGATCTTGTCGCGCAGTGAGGCTAGGGTCTCGGTGTTGCTGATGGAAAAGGTTTGCCCACCGATGGCGAACTGGTCGCCGAGACTGATGCCGGCAATATTGGTCAACAGCGTTGAGGTCGTCACGGGTACACCCCCCGTATCGGTCATGCCGGTAGCGGATGCAATCGTTTGTGCACGAGCCAGATGCGTGACTTCTACTGTATAGGTGGCACTGGCGGTATTGGCGGCGGTGGTGGCGGTAGCCACGGAGGCATTGGTGCTGGTGGACGCCATTTTTCGCCAGGTATCCATCCAGCGCAGTGAATCAGAGGCCTCGGTCAGGCTTGCAAGGTTTTTCTTGACGTCGATCCAGGCCGTGATTTTGTCGTTCCGCAGGGTCTTGGCTTCCCGGACGGACTCCAGACGGCGCCCTTCGACTTCCATGATCTTGGCGATCGTGCCGCCTACATCAAAGCCGGACCCCAGTCCACTGATTCGGAATTCTGTGCTCATAGCGGGTCAAGGTTAGCAGGTTGAATGCCATGCGCATGTTGTAAAAAAAACAGGACGCCTTTAAAGAGCGTCCTGCTTTCCGTATATTATATACCGCTCCGGATCCGCCACCACGCGAGCGGTGGCGGATCCTTCACGAAATATAAACACTACCCGATCAGTTGCATAACGCTCTGCGGCAAGGCATTTGCCTGTGCCAGCATCGCCGTGCCGACCTGCGTCAGGATCTGATGCTTCATGAACTGAGTGGATTCCAGCGCCATATCCACGTCGCGGATCGCGCTTTCGGCACCCATCATGTTCTCCTGATACGTACGCACACCTTCCAGGGAGTGGCCCAGACGGCTGCCTTCGGCACCCATCACCGCGCGCTTGTTGCTGACATGGTCGATGGCCAACACCAGCACGGCGGTCGCCTTCATGGCTGCATCCTGCGTCTCGATGCTGATGCCGCCGGTGTTCAACCCTGTCGCATTGGTTCCCCCGTTGAGCACGGACCCCCAGGTGACATTAGCCGAGGGACCGATAGTGAACTGTCCGCACGAGAAAGCGATCGGTACTGTCCCGATCGGGTCTGTACTTCCACGGTGCAGGGAAATCGATGCCCCGCAGAATAACTGTCCCGGGTCGGCACCGACCTGGGTGATCAAACCGGAATTACCCTGGAACAGGTTAGTCGTGTTGAACTTGCCACGGGCCAGGCTGCCAGTTGTGATGCGAATGATCTCCGCCTGCATATTCTCAAATTCAACCTGCAGGTTGGCGCGGTCGACCGAGGTTTTCGTGCCGTCATTGGCCGCCACGGCCAATTCGTTCATCCGGTGCAGCATGTCGTGGATCTTCTGCATCCACGAATCGGCCGTGCGCATGAACGCAATGCTGTTCTGGATGTTCTGAGCCGCCATACCCGAATTACGAACCTGCGAACGCATACGCTCGCTCATGGCCAATCCGGCCGGATCATCGGCTGCTGTCTTGATGCGCAAGCCGCTGGAGAGCTTGCTCATCGAGTTTCGCATATTATTTACGCTGGATGAATAGTTGACCCACACGCCGAACGCTGGAACGTTATTAAATACCTGCATGACCTTCCTCCTTGATGTTGTTCTTGTCTTTTTTTGTTCGTCTAACAGAGAATGCATCCATGCTTTCTCCTTTACTGGTTTGCAACCCATCCCGTTTTGCTGGTGACTCCTGCTGCAGGATTGCATGCAGCGTCATTGTCCCCTCGCACACTATTCTTTCGCTGCCACCTCCCTCCTTCTTCTCTTTGGTCCTCGTTTCAAAGCTCTTCGTCGATGTCCTCTCTTTCGGCGGGGTTGGTAGCATGCTTAAGAAAACGAAACAAAAAACACTTGATCGTTCGTTCATGGAGCAAATATTGCCGTTGGTGGTGAGGGAGGAGGGTATATCAGGAAACTATTGCCTTTAAAGAGGCGCGAGTACCGCGGTTTGAGCCGTGGCACCGGCATTGCTATATGGATGCTGTCGCGTTTCGCTGGCCGGAGGCGGGGCGCGGCAGGCATCAGCTAAGGCAGTATCTGGCGAAAAAGGGGACATAGACATGAATAAAAATAATGACGATGCGTTTGTGGTCAAGCCTTACTCGCGGCTCGTTTCGTTGACGATACGTCCCGAGCATGTTTTTCATTTCCCGCAAGGGCTGCCGGCCTTTGACGGTTTCAAGAACTATGTTTTCACGATCAAACCAGATACCAGCCCGTTTGTCTTCATGCAGTCCATTGAGCCGGCAGGGCTTTCGTTTGTCTGTGTGGATCCGTTCCTGATCCATCCTGAGTATGCACCACGGATCGGCCCCGCAGATCAGGAGATCCTGCGTCTTGAGCGTCCGGAGGCCCTGATGCTGATGTGCATCGTGACGGTGCGGTCTGATGCACGCGACACCACCGCAAACCTACAGGGACCGCTGGTGATCAATATTGAGAATTCGATCGGCAAGCAGATCCTGTGTGATGGCCAGTCGTATCCCGTCCGCTACCGTATATGGGATGCCATCGGGACAATCGCGGATGAGATGGTGGCTGAATCCCGACCAGAACGATTTGACGGGATGCAGGGAACGATGAAACATGCATTTGCGTAAGCGGGTGCTTATGTGTTGCCGGTGGGGAGTCCATCATGAGTGATTTTGATCAAAAGGCCAGGGAGGGCCGTTATGTTGGTACTGACAAGGACGTTGGAAGAGAGTGTGATGATTGGCGACAATGTGGAGGTCCGTGTTTTGGGCATCCATGGGGATCAGGTGCGGCTAGGGTTTGTGGCTCCGCGCAGCATTCCTGTATACCGCAAAGAGGTTTTTGAAGCGATACAAGATGAAAACAGGCAAGCTGCCGGTCCGGATCAGTCCGGGATGGATGCCTTTACGGATTTACTCCGGGGACGTTCGGGGCCTGGCGGTGGAAATGGAGCAAAGAAAGGAAGGTGTCGACAGTAGAGCAGGCGAAAATGCGTTGTGAAACCGGGATTACGCAGCAGGGTGGATTGCCCTGGAAATACCGGATGTTCGGTGATGATTGTCAAATAAATGGGCAAGGATGCCCGGAAAACAAGAAAATCAAGGAGGATAGAGATGCAGGTTTATAATAACGTTCCCGCTTTTGGTGTGTGGGTCAATTACTCCGCCAGCGTGCAGAATATGCGCGATTCGATGGGAAAGCTTTCCAGCGGTCTGCGTATCAAGACGGCGGCAGATGATCCGGCTGGTCTGGCAATCAGTGAGCGTATGCGTTCACAGATTCGCAACTCGGGCATGGCGGCTCAGAACATCCAGAACAGCATTGCGTTCATGCGCACGGCCGATTCGTGGATGCAGAAGATCCATGACATGCTGCACCGGATGAACGAACTGGCTGTCTCGTCGAATGACGGGACGAAAACCCAGGTCGACCGCGCCAATCTGCAGGTTGAATTCGAGAACATGCAGGCGGAGATCATCCGCATCACGACTGGCAGCCTGGCCCGCGGCAAGTTCAACACGGCTAACCTGTTCCAGGATAATGCCGGTTTGATCACCCAGGTCGGTGCCGATCCGGGACAGTTGTTCTGCGGGGCATCGCTTTCCCTGCACCGCGCGAGCAACGCCGAAATCGGGAGCGCACCGATCGCCTTCTCGTGCGGGCAGTTCACAATCGGTCCTTCGGTTACGGTAACCTGGGGGTCTGTGCTCAACGGGGGAACGAATGCGACAGGGACCTTCAACGGCGGCATCAGCATCGAGACGCAGGATGCAGCCATGAAGTCGATCGCAGTGCTGAAGCTGGCAATCGACCATGTCAGCAACAAGCGCGCAGTACTCGGGGCAGAGGCCAGCCGTCTGAATCACTCCCTGGAAGGTGTCCGCACCTATCAGGAGAACATGATGGGTGCCGAGAGCCAGATCCGCGACGTGGATATGGCGCTGGAGTCCACCAAGTTCATGAAGTACCAGATCCTGACGCAGGTGGGTACCGCGATGCTGGCGCAGGCCAATGCCTTGCCTCAGAGCGTGATGCAGTTGATCGGATAAGGACGGAAATGGCGGGCCGGTTCCGCACGGGGCGGAACCGGTCTGCCGTTTTTTCAGAAAGGATAGGCGAATGACAACGGAAAAACGGGTGGACACCATAGAGGTTAACTCCTTTGAGGAGTACACGCTGTACTCGCTTGATCAATCGTCCGGTGCCATTCTTGGCATGATGGATCGCAGCAAGCAGATCGCCTCGCAATGGCCCGATCTGGCGTCGATGTCCTGTCTGCCAGGGTTATGCAAGGATGTGGCGGCGTTGTCGAGCTACCAGCACTCCCTGAATGTGGCGGTCGGTGACTTTGATGGGGACGCAGGCGGCTCCTGGCTGCGAGCCCGGGACGCGTTGCAGGCAGTAATGAACGCCTTACAGGATTCGATAAACATCAATGATCCGGATGTTATCAAGCAGATTTTCGGCTTTGCCTTGCCGGGGGCGTTGAATGATTTCATGATCGCGATCCCCGGCCTGAAACAACATGTCGCGGGGATGATCAGCGAGGTTCAGCCCGACGTTGTCGCGGGCAATAGCGAAGGGGTCTGATGGAATCCGAGTGGTTACTGGCGTTGAAAGCGGCGGATGGCGAGGCGGCGGACGTGTTTCTGGATGAACCTCCGGTGCCTGCTGGAGATGATCCGCTTATGGCTGTCGATGACCCTCTGGGCATCGTCCGCGAGTGGCTTGGTCAATGCGTTCCGACGCCGAATGTCGTAATCGTGCCGGGCGTTTCTCAAATTGTCCTGATTGAGCCGTTGTTGCAGCTTAAAACCTCGATGAATATTCTAGTTCTCGAGCAGAATGTGAATAAGCTGCGTTGCGCCCTTGATGCCGCCGATAGCCCGGCTCTGGCCGCAGCGATTCGAGCCGGACGGCTACGGATTGATCCCGGCGAGTCATCTCTATCCACGGCCGAGCGATTTCTTTGTGCTGCCGATTTCTCCCGTTGTCCCCGAATTCGCCTCCTGGATATACTGCCGGTCAGTTCAGAGGACATGGACATGGCCACGGAGATGACCAAGGATGTCCGCGAATTGATCCGGTTTCAGGCTTGTGACCTCTCAACCCGGTTGCGTTTCGGTGCCGAATGGCAAGAGCAGACCCTGCTCAATCTGCCCCGGATTCTCCAGCATGCGCCGCTGTCTGCCTTGTTCAAGCAATTCAAGGGCACGTCGGCTCTGGTTGTGGCGGCGGGGCCATCACTGAACGATGCCATTCCTTTTATCAAGAGATTCAGGAATCGATTCCTGCTGATCTGCGTGGGACGGGTGAGCACCTTTCTTCAAAATCAGGGGATTGTGCCGGATTTGATTGTTACAGGCGATGGGCAGCATTACGTCAGGGACCATTTCAAGAACAAACCGGCGGGGGTGCCGGTTGCCGCCAGTTGCTTTACGGATCCGGCCGTGATTAATAAACTTGATCGTGTCTTTTTCATGGAGTTGGTTTCAATGCGCCTGCCCGAATGGCTGCGGCCAAAGGTCGGTGAGCAGGGCGAGATCTACCCGGGCGGGAATGTGTCGACGGCAGCTATGTCGGTCGCGGCGGCACTGGGTTGCAGCCCGGTTGTGACGGTGGGTTTTGACTTGAGCTATTCTCCTGATGGAAGGACGCATGCGGCAAGCAAGAGCGGGGGCGGTCTGCCTAAGGGAGAAACGTACTTCGATGTTCCCGGAAACTTCCAGGATACGGTCAAGACGAATCGGCAGATGTTTCACTATATCGGTTTCGCAAAGGAGTTTGTTGCTGAGCGCCCGGAGGTACGCTTTGTCAATCTCAATACGGCCGGGGCGCGAATCGAAGGTATGGAGATTGCGAGGCACGGGGAACTGGAAAGGTATGCAGGCCCCGAAATCGATGCCGCACGACGAATCGCGGCCTTATATGAGTCATGCGCCGGGGAGCCTGAACGCTCTGCAACTTGTATCAAAGGCTTGCGGGACGATATTCCGGTCCTGCAATCGCTGCGGATGGAGTGCATGCAGGCCGCCATGGTTTGTAATCAGATGATCATGCTGATGCGGCGGCCGGGGACGGTAAAAGATCCGGAAACGGTGTTGCGCGAACATCTTGACCGCGTGGCCCCGGTGGATACCCGGCTCAAGACCGATCCGATTATGGACTTGCTGGAGGCGCGGCTGGAGGGCGTCTCGAACGCGTTGACCGAGCGCATGGTCTCGCATGAGGAACGGGCCATGTCGCCCGCGGTTCGAAGCCATCGTCGCTGGCGTGATTATTACACCGCGGTTGCCGATGCCTGCCAGATGTCACAGGGGCTCTTGGAGAACATAGTCTCAAAACTTGAATCGTCGTCCTGTGCGGCGTCTTGCGATAATCCGGGAAAACGAATGGAGGTAGCCGTATGAAGGGGTTGCAATATGAATCGCAGAAAGTGCTCTCAGCCTCGCCGATGGAGTTGATCCTGATGCTCTATGATGGCGGGCTGCGAAGTCTTGAATGGGCATTGGATGCGTTTGGCGAGCCTGACGAACTGAAGCGGATGCAAGCGATTAATACCCATTTGCTCAAGGCGCAGAGTTATATTACCGAATTGGCCTGCTCGCTGGATATCGAGCAGGGTGGGGAAATGGCCCGATCAATCGAACAGATTTATGAATTCATGATTAATCACCTCATCAATGCCAATACATCCGGCAGCCGTAAGCCGGTTGAGGAGGTTCGCTCGATGCTTGCTGATCTGCGTGACGGTTGGAGGCAGGCAATGGATGCGTTGCCCCGAGACCAGACGCCGGAACCTGTGGCGGTTGAACGAACGAGCAGTTTCAACTTTTCCGGCTAGGATGCTGCCATGCAACGAATGCTTGAACTTGATTATGCGATTCGGGAGGCACTTGGTGCTCGCGATAGCGAGGCTGTATTGCGGCTTGCCGGCGAGCATTATCAGGCGATTCAAGCCCTGCTTGATAAGCAAAACGGCGTGGTGCGCGAGCGTCTTGTCCGCCAGG
The DNA here is from genome assembly GCA_020048935.1 of bacterium. Lineage (GTDB taxonomy): Bacteria > Verrucomicrobiota > Kiritimatiellia > UBA8416 > UBA8416 > UBA8416. Next base: position 22,018 of record JAIFLS010000146.1, read on the forward strand.
CGGCCGACCTGCTGGCGGAAACGCTCAAGATTGCACGGCAGGTGCGCGAGCATTTGCGGGAAGAATTGAACATGACGGTTCGCCAGCGGCAGTTGGCAGGAAACCGGCACGATTCCGTTCCAGCCCGGTCCTATCGGGCGTGAACATTGGAGTCAGCCGCCTGTGGCACGGAGGCTGCTTCATTTCCGCGTCATGACAGCGTTAGAAAAAAACACAAATCAGTTATATCGACAGAAGTATTTTGTTGAAGAAAGTAACGTGATTCGCTACCGACCACCGTCGGCGGCCCCTGGCTGTACCAAGGTCTCAACGGTGATTTCGAGGCAATCTGCTCGTGTGTCCGAGATCCGGGTTCCGTTAAACGGCCCCCCGCCCAGTTCCGATGCCCAGATCGCGGTGCAGCTTCTCCATAGTGGCGCGGCGCTAAGCGGTATCCGTATCAAATGCCCGTGTGGACGGCATGCGGAATTAGATTTGGATACCCCTGCCGGCGTTAAAAAGGGGGGGGGATGAGCTCCTTGTGTGTTGGCGGTTTACTCCGAGGCGGGCTGATCGTCGGCTTGGCCCTTTCCCTGTGCGGGTGTGCCACGCGGCAGGGGCGCGATTACGGGAATATCCTCTTTCCTGGGGCAAACTATTTCCAGGTTCAGGTGGTCACGCCGGATGCTTCTCTGGCCTCGCCGGTACCGATCGCGGATCTGCTGCTGCTGCCACCCGTTGGCGATGTTCCCGAGAACCTGACGGATGGGTTGCAGCTTACGTTGTGGCAGGAACTGCAGCAGATCCTGCCGGGTGCGGTTCGGGCCCCGAGGCCGCGCGGGCGCTATGTGCCGTATATGCAAACTTCAAATATACTGATGGACGACGGGCGTCCGGCCATCGAGGAACTGGTGCGCATCGGGAAGCTGGCGCAGGCATCGCATGTGCTGCTGCCAAGGATTATCGACTACCGGGCCTATCATCCGCAGCGGATTGTGATGGAATGGCTGATCGTGGATGTAAATCGCGGCAGGACTCTTTTGCTGCTTGTCGGGGGGCTCGATGTCTCTGAACAGCGCGTTCTGATCAGTGCGGATTCGTACTTGCGCGAACGCAAGGCAAAGCCCTATAATACGGCCAATCTGGAATTACTGTTGCGTTCACCGCGCGAATTCAACGGTTTTGCCGTGGCGCAAGCGGTGGATGCCCTGAGGGGACGTCTCACGCCTGATAAGAGTGATCCATTTAAGCGCGTCATGGAAAGTGCCGAAGTAAGAGAATATCTGAGTGATTTGCAATGAATATAATAACGAATAACATGGCTGAGAACGTAAAACCTGATCTTGCCCTCCGCAAATCAGGGCGCGTTGCCAAGAGGTCCTTGTGCCAAAGCGAGGTTGTGAAACGAGGGGTGAAGCATGATCAGGACGGTACCTCGGTGATGGGGCGCCTTGTATCTCAGGAAATGCTTCGTGCCAAGCGTGAATACAGCGAGGCCCCTGTATCAGCGGATCGTTTGCAGCAGGCTGGCTCAGATCAATTTGATCCGCCTTCGGATGCCGCCCTTGATGTGATTTTTTCCCGTATGGCCGGATTTAGCGCCGTCGGGTGATCGTGTCCGATATCTATGCTCCCTAACGCATCGGCAATTCTTGCCGGTGCGTTTTTTTTGTGTCCCGCTTCTCATGGCATCCAGGCTGCTACCGTTTTGTGGCAGAGCTTTGAGACGGAGGCAGAAAATGGACGATATGGCGTGTGGACTTCGCAACGTGTATGGCCGCTCGACGCGGCGGCTGCAGATGATCGCAGAAAACCTTGCAAATACAAGTACGCCGGGGTACCGGGCGGGCGAAGTAACGGCGCAACCGGTGCGCTCTTTTGAGCGTGTCCTGGATGGTCATGTATCGACCAATCGGGAACGCGATGCGACGGATCTGACGCAGGGGGCCATCCGCGCGACAGACCGTCCGCTTGATTTCGCCCTTGTGGGCGACGGCTTCTTTGTTGTCCGTGATGGCCGAAACGAGTACCTGACGCGCAATGGGGCATTTGAGGCCGCCACCGATGGATCGTTGCTGACCGCTGCCGGTCATGCCGTGATTGATGCGAATGGCGCCCCCCTATCGATCCCGGCTGGTGTCGCGCTTGAATCCGTGCATGTCGGCGAGGATGGCGTGTTACGGCAGAAAGACGGCAAGGAAATCGGACGGTTCATGCTCGAACGTGTTGCCGACGAGCAGGATCTGTCGCGCGTGGGCACGACGCTTTTCCAGGCACCACTCTCCCGGCGTCAGCCGGCGGAGTCGGTTCGCGTACTCGGGCGTACACTTGAGTCGAGCAACACGGTTGTGTTCCAGGAACTGAGCAGCATGATGCTGCTTACCCGCACGGTGGAGGCGCTGCAGCGCGCCCAAGGCAATGAAATACAGGCGCAACGGAAAATGATGGATGCGCTTTCGGGTTAAAACGAGGGTGATAAGCTAGAGGAGGTAGTTATGCAACGTGCACTATGGTCTGCCGTTACCGGCATGCGGGCACAGGAAATGTCGTTGGATGTGGTCGCGAATAATCTGGCCAATGTTAACACGACCGGCTTCAAGAATAGCCGGATTCGCTTTCAGGACATGCTGTACGCGTCCATCGTGATTCCAGGTGCCTCCGGAGCCGATGGCGAGATTGGTGGTGTGCAGGTCGGGCACGGTACGCGTGTGGCCGGCGCGGCGCGTTCCTTTACGCAGGGTGCCCTGATCGAGACCGGTAATGCGCTCGATTTTGCAATTGAGGGGGACGGCTTCTTTGAAGTAACCCTGCCCGATGGTCAGAGTGCCTATACCCGCGACGGTGCCTTTATCCTCAACGGCGCGGGTGAGGTTGTGACCTCGGATGGTTTCCGTGTGGCCGGGTTTGACACCGTGGATGCCGGGACGACCGATATGACGATTGCGCGTGATGGGTCGTTCACCGCGATCGTCAATGGGACTCAGGTCACGAAAGGACGTGTGACGATTTCGCGCTTCCTGAATCCGGAAGGCCTGCATTCCATGGGCCGAAACCTCTATCTGCAAACAGAAGCGAGCGGGGCGGCGGAGAGCGGACAGGTGCCTGGTAATAACGGTGTCGGCGGTCTGGCGCAGCGCTACCTGGAAAAGTCGAATGTCAATACGGCGACCGAACTGGTGAATATGATAACGACTCAGCGCGCCTACGAGGCAACGTCGAAGGCGATCCGGGCCAGTGACGACATGCTGAGTACGGCGAATAACCTGGCTCGGTAGATATGAAGCGGGAAAGGATCAGCAATGAAAGAAATGACTAGACCGATAGGCAGGGCGCTATTGCTGGGGGCATTGTGCACGACTGCTTGCCGGCCGTCGCAGGCGCAGGTGGTGTACATGGTGTCAGCCGCGACGATTGATGGCTCCATTATCCGCTTGCGGGATGTGGTGGTTCAGGCGGATGCGTTACCGGAGGGGTGGGGGGGGCGGGTTGTAGGCAATGCGCCCCAGCCCGGCGGTGGTAGGACGCTTGGGTTGGGCTCGATTGCCGCCGCGCTGCATAGCTATGATGATATGCATGATGTGGAGTTGCGTGGCCAGCCGGAGATTCGCCTTACGGTTCGTGCGAAATCCGTCGACGCGGATATGCTTGACCGTGTGATTGCCGAATACCTGGATCAGCGTCCGGAATTGGGGGGGCGCCGGTTGCGCGTTGCGCGTGAACAATTGCCCGTCGTGCAGGGTGGGGAAACGATCACGAATGCCGTTGTCATGGGCATTCGCGAGGACAGCCAGCGCGTCGCGTTGATACGACTCGAAGGACCAGACTACCGGATGCCGGCAGAAGGGGTTGTGGAGTTCCCCTTGAATGAGCTGCAAGCCTACTGGATGGTTGTACGCCCGCTGCTGCGTGGCGCCACGCTGGCGGACGGCGATATCGCGGAAAAGTGGATTCCGGCCGAGGAGGGGGCTCGCTACTATCCGGTGTCGGATCGGATTACCGGGATGGAGATACGACGGAATCTGCAAACCGGACAGCTTCTTCAGATGGGGGCGCTGGCGGATCCCGTTTTTGTGAAACGCGGTGAGATCGTGAGTGTGCTTTTTGACCAAGGCGGGTTGTCGGTAACGTTGCGGGCCCGCGCGTTATCGGATGGACGTCGTGCGGAACGGATTGCATGTGTGAATGAACGTTCAGGACGACGGATGTATGTGCGTCTGGTCGATGTGCGTGAGGCGGTATACGAATCTGAAGGAACAGGGGGGTGAAAATGTCTGGTGTAATAAAACGAGAGGGGTGCGTGACTGTTTGGTTGGTCGTGCTCTTCCTGGGGGGGGGCGGGGCTGTGACGCTCAAGGCGAACGAGGCGGTTCCGGAATGGAGCCTGGCCACGCGGATGTATGGCGACGAGAAGGCGCGCCGCGTCGGCGATTTCGTGACGGTGGTGATCGAGGAGAAATCCAGCGCGAACAAGGCGGCGCAAAGCAGTTCGGCGAAAACGACAACCGGGGGAGGAAGTGCTTCGGTCGGAACCCCGTACTATACGAAAGAGACCAAGGAAGGCGAAGAGACCGTCCGTGGCCCTTGGACTCGGGCGACGCTCCCGTCATTTGAGTGGCAAATGGCGAGCGATTTCTCGGGAGGTGGCAAGACCAGTAGCGAGGAGGATCTCTCCTCGACGCTGACGGCCCGTGTATTGGATGTGCTGCCCAATGGCAACCTGCTGCTGGAGGGGCGCCGTGTCGTGCAGTTGCAGGAGGAAAAGGTGGAGGTGGTTCTGACCGGGATGGTGCGACAGCGCGATATCGCCTCCGATAACTCGGTTTCTTCCTCCCGTCTGGCGGATGCGTCGATTCGCTATGAAACCGCCGGCCCGCTGAGCCGCGACCAGAAGCGCGGTTTGCTCACACGCATGGTCAATTGGCTGAATCCGTTTTAGCAGCCTGCCTCAATCACTGGCATGAGGGCTGCTTAAACCGGGCAAGAGGGAGATGATCATGACAAGAGGACAGCATTCAGCAGTGAGCGTGGCAGCGGCCGGGGGGAGTGCGAATATGGATGTGTTGCGTGTGGCCTTCATGTCACTGCTGCTGGCGGTCTCGCTGGTTCCGTTGAATGCACAGGGGACGTCGCTTTCGCGCATCAAGGATATTGCCCGCATTGTCGGTCTCGATGATCTTGAACTGGTGGGTTACGGTCTGGTGATTGGGCTAGGCGCGAGTGGCGATCGGGATCTGACGATGACGCAGCAGACGATGGCGAATCTGCTCAATCAGTTTCAGATCACGGTCCCTCCTTCGGAAATCAACGGCCAGAATGTGGCAGCAGTCATTGTTACCGCCCGTGTAAAACCCTTTTATCACGAGGGTGATCGTGTTGATGTCCAGGTGTTGTCGATCGGCGATGCCGCCTCACTTGTTGGCGGTACGCTTCTGATGACCCCGCTTCTGGCACCGGATGGGAAAGTCTCCGCTCTGGCTCAAGGCTCGTTGACGGTGGGGGGGTTTAGCATTGGTGCCGATGTGCCGGGGGGGCAGCAACTCAGCCGCAATACGCCTACATCCGGGCGTGTCCCTGGTGGGGCGGCGTTACGCTCATCCGACCGCCGTGCGTGGGCTCGCGATGGGGTGCTGACGCTGTCATTGCGGCATCCTGATTTCAGTACCGCCACGCGTGTCGCGTCGGCAATTAATGCCGTACACCCTGGCGTTGCCGGTGCCCGTGATGCAGCCACCGTTGATGTCCGTGTGCCAGAGAATTCCCTGGAGATGGGGCGTGTCGCCGTGTTTGTCGCCAGTATTGAGAATGCGCGAGTGCAAACCGATATGCAGGCGAAGCTGCTGCTGAATGAACGCACCGGTACGATTGTCATCGGCGGTGATATCTATATTCACCCGGCCGTGGTGGCGCACGGCAATCTGACCGTTTCAATCAAGTCGCGCCTTTCGGTCTCGCAGCCGGAACCCTTCTCGCAGGGGCAGACGGCCGCGATTGAAGATGTGCAGATCGGCGTGAAGCAGGATGATGCCCGCGTCATGATGCTGCCGGAAGTGACCACGGTACAAAGGTTGGCAGACACCTTGACTCAGATGGGTGGGACGCCGCAGGACTTGATCTCGATTCTCCAGGCTTTGCATCGACTGGGAGCGCTACAGGTGGAAATCGAGACGATGTGAGGGAGGGCGCAGATGGATATTCAAATCAATGCCGTGAGCGAAGACGTACCGCAAACTCGCTCGGAAAACAAGGCTCCTGCGGATTTGCGGGCGGCCTGCCAGCAGTTCGAAGGTCTGTTGGTGGGTATGATTTTAAAAGAAAGTTTGCGCGTATCATTCAGTGAGCCGGATGAAGATTCCGCAACCGGGTTGGACGGATTCCGCGATTTCTGCATCGAACAGGTGTCGGCGTCATTGGCCGAGACCTCATCGCTGGGCATTGCCGACCAGTTGCTGGCGCAGGTTGATGTTCGAGAGAAGAGGGAGAAAATATGAGTATGTTGGAAGCCCGTGAACGGGCCTTGGCCGTTCTTGAACGGCTCTTCGAGGTTTCCAGCGATTTGCGGGATGCCATGCTTGCCCGGGATACGGAGCGGATCCAGCAGGTGGTGGCTCGGCAAGACGAGCTTCGTTTGCTTGCCCTGCCGTCGCCCGCCCTTTCGGAAGATCAGTTGAAGGCGGATCCGGAGGTGGCCTCCTTGGCGAATCGCCTGCATCGGCTTCAGGAGTCCAATCGCCTATTGGCGGCCGCATTCCTGGGTATCTATCGCAATACCTTTAATGCGCTTGCGGGAAAAACGCCCGATACCGGTCTTTATGGACGTAGCGGGAATCTGCTGTCGATCCCCCGGTCCTCGATGTTGGTGCGGCAGGCAGGATGATTAATTATGCAACCTATCCATGATAGCTGGACAATTGCCCGCAGCGCGATCCTGACGCATCAGCATCGACTGGCCGTGACGGCTAACAATATCGCGAATATCGATACCCCCGGCTATTCCCGCCGGACGGTAAGGCTCGGGACCGCACCGGAAACCCCGAGTGCGCTGACGCAGACGCGAACCTGGTCCAACGGGGCTGGCGTTCAGGTGTTGGATATCGTGCGTACGTCGAATCAAATGAAAAGCAATATGCTGCGCCAGCAGTTGTCCGATACCTCAGGGCACCATACCCGCGCCGATGCCCTGGGCAGCCTGGAGTCGCTGATGCGGGAGGATGACGACAGCGCACTCGGGGTCCGTCTGGATGCCTTCTGGAATGCGTGGTCTGATCTGTCGAATCAGGCCGATAATGTCGGTTTCCGGAGTGTGGTGATCCAGCGTGGCAACGAGTTGGCCAGTCATTTGCGTTCGCTTAGTAGTCGTATCGACGGTTTTGACGGCCAGATCATCGGAGGCTCGCCCGGCAATTATACCGGGCAATTGGCAAGTGATGTAGATTCCTTCAACCGGATGACGACAGAGCTACAGGATTTGAACCGGCAGATCAGTTTCGCTTCATCGAGCTTCGACCCCAACGCGCTGATGGACCGTCGCGACGTGTTGTTGCGTGAAATCAGTGAGTTTGCGGATGTCTCTGTTGGTTCTGACTTTTCCGTGACGCTCGATGGTCAGGCGGTTGTTTCCGGCGACGGAACGGTCCGCGCCGATCTCGAAATCACGGACGCAGGTCCGCCGCCGCTCTTTGCGCTTGATGGGACGGCGGTCACGCTTTCCTCCGGTCACATCGGTGCCTGGGTTGATGTATTGGGGATCTCGACGGTGATGAGCGATCGGCTTGACCTGCTTGCTGTTGATCTGGCCGATGCAGTCAACCGTATCCATAATAGTGATCTCAATCCTGCTGGCGACAGTTACGATCTTACAGGGCAGCGGTGCGATTGGAATTTCTTTACGGCCACATCGGCTGCCGATATCGCTGTCAACACGATCATTTATGACCCGGCAAACCCGATGCAAATGAACCCCAGTTTAATAGCCGCGGCCGGAAGTATATATGATGATGGACTAGGGACAACAGGGCCGAATACGGCTGACGGCGCACGTGCACTCCAGATTGCCGATCTTGCCGATGCCACCCGTAGCGCACTCAATGCGCAGGGTTTTGGTGCCTTTCATGTCACGGGGCTGACGCTGCTCGGTAGCATTATTTCCACCGAACGAACGCTGGGGGATAATGGCGATGCCATTATCGGGGCCATTGAGGATGACCTTCAATCCGAGATTGGCGTCAATCTTGATGAAGAACTGATGGACATGATGGCGGCGCAGCGGGCATTCCAGGCTGGGACCAGGCTCTTGCAAACGGTGGATGAAATGATGCAGACCATTTTGAAAATATAGCAGAACGCAAACTCGAATCAGGAGGAAAAGATGAAGGCAATCATTAAGCAAGAAGAGAATTTGAAATCCAAGGTAACGGTCAAGAAAAGCACGGTGGCTACCGACTGCTTGCAACAGGCGGCCGATTGGCTGGGGCTCTACAGTCGTATTCTGGAAAACCTGCAGATGGCGAGGGTCGCCCGGTGAGAGCACCCGGCGAGAACGCAGATACATCATCATGCAGTACATCCCGCCCGACGGTTATTTGCTGGCTGGATGATGTGCTTTATCCCGCGCGCATGTATCATGCGGGCGCCTGTCGTGCCGGGGCGGGATTGCTGCGCCGCCTGATCGGCGTCGATATGCATGAGGCCCTTTCGGCTTGCTATATTCCGGGACGGGAAGAGGATACTGTACGCAAGGTTCTTTCAGGCGTCGGCACAAAAACCGATGAACGGCTCGTCCGCAAGGTTGCCGAGGCCATGGCTGTACATACACCGCAGGTTGCACCCTATGAGGATGCGCTTGAGACCTTTGGAATTCTGCAGGCGCTAGGAATCTCACTCTGGTTGATTGGCGAAGGCCCGCCACGCGCACAGCGCATGGTTGCTGATCGACTGGGGATTGGCCGCGTGTTTCAGGGGGTGGCTTATTCGGATCCTTTCCAGAGTAAGTACGAATGGCAGGATTCTCTTATGTTACTGGAACTCGCCGCTGGAGTGGAGGCCGAACAGTCCGTGCTGGTGTGTGCAGATCCGGTCCGCGTGGCCGCCATCGCGAAACAGGGCAGGCGTGTCTATTACCTTGATCGACAGGCGGATTCAAACGTTCACCGCCCGCAGGTGCCTAACGTGATCCCGATGCTGAACCTATACGACCTGCCGGAAGCGCTGGGGTTAGTGGCTTGGGATCTGCATTGACGCACTCCGTTTGTCGCAATATGCGACAGGAATCATACGGTCCGATGCGGATGCCTTTTTTCAGCAAAACGTAATGTATTGTTAATCAAATATTTGCGATATTTAATCAGCAACGTTAAAGGTTGGCACGCATATTGCATTGGTAATCGTCAGCGAAGTGTTGTTAATTACTCTTTGATTGGCGGGAACCATGAATATAAATTTCAACTTGTCCGGTAATGTCTCCCAGCAGCAGCAGCTTAATCTGGCACCACAACTGCTGCAATGGCTGCGCCTTCTTCAGGTGCCGGCGCAGCATCTGGAACAGATGGTTCGAAGTGAGATTGAAACCAATCCCGCGCTGGAAGTTGATGAGAGTGCCCCCGCCGCACCGGATGACGCCGACCTTTGCGCCGAGCCGTCCGCGGATGTGCGTGACGCGGATTCCGAGCGTGAAGGCAGGGAATTGGAGGAGCGTTTTGAGATCCTTGCTGAAATCGATTCGCAATGGGCGGATGAAAACCGCAATATGGCGGGCGAGGACATCGGTCGCACGCAGGATCGGATCGACTATCAGTTGCAGTCACTGGCGTCTGCCTCTTCCCTCCAGGAACATCTTCTTCGTCAGTTGGCGGTGATGAATCGGCCGGATGTCCTAAAGGTCAATGCGGGATTAATTGTTGGAATGCTGGATGAGCGCGGCTATCTGGACGTCTCGCTGGATGAATTGGCTGAAGAGCTCGCGATTGCGGTTGAGATGGTGGAGGATTCCCTCGCGGTGGTTCAGGAATGTGATCCGATTGGCGTTGGTGCCCGTGACTTGCGTGAATGTCTCCTCTTGCAGCTATCGCCGACGGACGACGCCCATGTGGTAGCCCGGAGGATCGTATCTCGCTATATCGAGGCGCTGGCGCGTGGGCAGCTTGATGGCATCGCCCGTCAGTTGGGGGTGTCTTTGGCCGAGGTTGAGTCAGCAGTAAAGCTGATCCGCACGCTTAACCCGACTCCCGGCAAGACGTTTGAAGAGCAGAAGATGGTTACGCAGACGGTGACTCCCGATATTGCCATCCGGCGCAACGCGGAGGGGGGCTTTGATATTGAATTGGTTGAACAGTCGCTGCCGCGACTGCGCATCAGCCCTTATTGCCGACGCATGATCGAGCAGGGCGGCTTGTCAAAAACGGATTTGGCCTATATTCGTTCCCGTATCCGTGCCGCCTCTTTCCTGATAGAGGGACTTGAAAAACGCGGGTCGACATTGCGGCGCATTGCAGAGGAGATTATCCGCGGCCAGCACCGCTTCCTGCGGGGGGAGGAAAGCGAGATCCGGCCCCTGACCATGGCCAAGGTGGCGAGCTTTATCGGGGTGCATGACACCACCGTCAGCCGTGCCCTGGCTGACAAGTATGTCGCCACGCCGGTTGGCGTGTTGCCCATGAAAGCGTTTTTCTGCACCGGATATCGGTGCGATGATGGCAGTGCCATGACCCCGGAAATGGTGCGGCGACGCATCGGGCAGATGATTCTCGATGAAGAACCCGGAAAACCGATCAAGGACGAATGTATTGCTGCGCAGTTGCGTGAAAGTGGTGTTGCGGTAGCCCGTCGTACGGTTGCCAAATATAGAGGGGAATTGGGGTTGCCCTCTTCAAAGGAACGTGCGCAGGCACGCCGCCAGGGCCTACGGGTTATCCATGGCTCCGGCAAGCCTCCTGCAGGCATGGAACCGGTGGCGGTGGCTTTTGGATAAGCATTTGGAGAACGCTGGCGTGATGAACGTAGCCATTATACCGGCACGCGGTGGCAGCGAACGGATTCCTCTCAAGAACATCCGGGATTTCTGCGGGAAACCGATGCTGGCCTGGTCGATAGAATCGGCGCTGCAAAGCCGTTGTTTCGCACGCGTTATCGTTTCAACCGATAACGAGGAAATTGCCGATGTGGCCAGGCATTATGGTGCTGAAGTCCCGTTTCTGCGGCCGCGTTTGCTGTCCGATGCACACACGGGATTAGAGGCCGTTCTCTGGCACGGGGTTGAATGGCTGGATGCGGCAGGAATGGATCTGAACTATGTCTGCTGTGTTTTTGCAACCGCGCCATTCGTGACATCCGCGGCGCTACGGGACGGCTTGGCTGCACTTGAGCGGGCACCGCTCCGCCAGTTCTCACTTTCCGTGACCAGCTATCCGTTCCCGGTTCAGCGCGCCGTCCGGATGACCGCCGATGGTGGCGTCCAACCTTTATATCCTGAATTCATGAAAACCCGGTCGCAGGATTTGGAAGGTGCGTTTCACGAGGCCGGTCAATTTTTCTGGGCACGACCCGAGGCGTTACGCCAGCGGCTCCCGGTCTATGCGCCGGGCGCGTCGGTTCCGGTTGTGATTCCGCGTTGGCGGGTCCAGGATATTGACACAATGGAAGACTGGGCGCAGGCGGAACTCCTATTCCGCGCATTAAGGACGGTGTCGGATAATGCGAATTGCATTTAGAACCGATGCTTCTGTCAAGATCGGGGTCGGGCATGTAGTCCGGTGCCTGAATCTGGCTCGGGCATTGCGAGCGCAAGGGGAGCAGGTTTCATTCCTGTGCCGGGAGACCGAGGGGCATGCCGGACCGCTGATTGCCGAAAACGGCTTTCCGGTACATCTGCTTGCGGTCACGGACCGCGACGGGATACATCATCCGCATGGGCAGGGTGCCTGGGGGCGGCGCGAGGCGTTGATGGATGTCGATGCGTGCTGCTTGCATTTGAAAGATCAACTGGACTGGTTGGTCGTTGACCATTATGGATTAGACGCCTGCTGGGAAACGGCAATACGAGCCAAGGCGGCGCGGGTCATGGTCATTGATGATCTTGCCGACCGCCCGCATGATTGCGAGCTGTTGCTTGATCAGAATCTCCTGCCGTCACTTGAAACACGCTACCTCCAGCGGGTGCCCGCGCACTGTCGTTGCCTTTTGGGTCCCGGTTATGCATTGCTCGATGACGACTTCGGCAGGTTGGCCTGCCAGGCAGGCGTACGTCACCATGTGCAGCGCCTGCTTGTCTTCTTCGGTGGAGGAGATGAAGGCAACCTGACCGCCCGTGCATGGCGTGAATTGGATGAACTCGGGCTTGAAGGCGATGTTGTCGTCGGTAGAGCAAATCCTCATCTGCCCGAGGTGGAGTCGCTTTGCAAGAAAAATGCGTCTCGCTGGACGCTGCATGTTCAGACAAGACACATGGCTGAATTGATGCTGGACGCCGATCTGCTGATTGGTGCAGGCGGAACCACGCACTGGGAGCGCTGCCTGCTTGGCTTGCCCGCCATAACGGTTACGGTGGCCGCCAATCAGGTGCAGGTAACCGAGATGCTTGCCGCCGCGGAAACCTGTTTTTATGCTGGACCTTCAGAATTGCTCAAGGACGGCGATATTCGTCAAGTGGTTCTGCGGTTGATCGCAGATCCGTGCCAACTGGAAAAAATGAGTCGTGCGGCGTGCACAATCGTTCCTGATGGCAATGGAAAAATCAAAGTGGCAGCCGCCATGGGGGTGGTATCCGGTTGAGGCGCGAGCCCCGCTGCTGGGGTCAAAATGAATGGGAAAATATGAACGATATCCGCATTGGTCAGCACGGTGTCGGGGCCAGTCATGCCCCTTTTATTATTGCCGAGATGTCAGGCAATCATGGCCAGAGGCTCGATCTGGCCCTGCGGTTGGTGGATGCCGCCGCCGAAGCGGGTGCCCACGCGCTGAAATTACAGACGTATACCGCCGACACGATGACACTGGATCTGAAGGATGGCGATTTCTTTATTAACGATCCAAATAGCCTTTGGAATGGGAACTCGCTTTACGAGCTCTACCAGAAGGCGTCAACCCCCTGGGAATGGCACAAGCCGATATTTGACAGGGCGCGTCAGCGAGGCCTGGTTCCTTTCAGTACGCCGTTTGATTCCACCGCGGTGAATTTGCTCGAATCGCTGGATGTGCCCTGCTACAAGATTGCATCGTTCGAGAATGGTGACCTGCCTTTGATCCGGCGTGTGGCGGCGACCGGTAAACCGCTGATCATGTCCACGGGCACCGCGACCCTCGAAGAGTTGACCGAGGCCGTCGAGGCGGCGAGGGGGGCCGGCTGTAAAGATCTGATTCTGCTTAAGTGCACGAGCCGGTATCCATCGGTGGCCTCCGATCTCAATCTGGCGACGCTTTCATTTCTGGCCAAGCAGTTTGATTGTCTCGTCGGTGTATCCGATCATACCTTGGGAACGCTCGTCCCTGTGGCCGCCGTGGCTCTCGGTGCCTGCGTGGTGGAGAAGCATTTCACGATGGACCGTGAAGAGGGCACGATTGACGCCGCGTTTTCGTTGGAACCCGACGAGCTGAAGCGGTTGGTTCATGAAACCGAATTGGCGTGGCAGGCGGTGGGACGAGTGTGCTGTGAACCCCTTGAAGGCGAACAGGCATCGCGTCGTCACCGCCGCAGTTTATATGTGGTCAAGGACATTCCCGCCGGTGAGCGGTTAACGCCGCAGAATATCCGGGCGATCCGTCCAAATGCCGGGCTGCCGCCGAAATATTACGACCAGGTCATGGGTTCGGTTGCCACCCGTGATTTGCCCCGCGGCACCCCATTGTCCAAGGATATGGTTTCCAAATGAATGTAGAACCTCAAAATCCGGATGGCGCGGGTCTCGCGTTGAAAGGCAGGATTGCTGCGGGCCACTGGTTGCTGACCAGTGCCGGTGCCAAAGTCGATCTAACCCGTCGGATGCGCTGTGCTTTGAATGCAACAGGCTGTCGTCTATATGTGGCCGATAGCTCATTATTATCTGCTGCATTCGCCTTTGCGGATGGACATTTTCTGTTGCCTGCTTTGGAAGACGAGTGTTTCATCCCTGAATTGATCGCTGCCTGTATCCAGAGGCAAATCAATGTGCTTTTGCCAAGTCGAGATGCGGAGTTGCTCTTTTTTGCGCGGCACCGGGCGGTGTTCGAGGCCTCTGGCATCCGTCCGCTGGTATCGGCGCTGGACAGCATAGAACTCTGCCGTGACAAAATCCGCTTTCACGCGCATTGCCTGCAAAACGGAGTGCCGGTGCTGCCACGCATTGAATGTCCCTGCGCGGCCGGTTTCCCCTGCTTTGTGCGTCCGCGCGTGGGTGCGGCCAGCGCCGGTGCGGGGCGTATCCAAAGTTTGGCGCACATGCACGCCTTGTATGGGGAACCGCCGTGGGAGGATTTGCTTGTGCAGTCATGTTGCCGTGATGACGAATTCAGCATAGATGCCCTTTTTGGCCCCGATGGAGAGGTTGTCCAGTGGATTGCCCGGCAACGCATTCGAGTCAAGGCAGGCGAGTCGGTGGTCAGTCGAACGGTTCGGCTGCCTGCGTTTGAGCCCGTGATCAACACGCTCGCGTCCTCCATGCGGCTTTTCGGTCCGATTACCCTGCAGGCCTTTTTCTCGCCCGAAAATGGTGTCCATCTAATCGAGATCAATCCGCGTTTCGGTGGTGCTTGCGCGCTTGGAAACGAGGCTGGATTGGAAGCGCCTGAGCGTCTTGTTGCATTCGTCCAGGGGGATATGGAAAACTTTTATCGCCTGCGCTCCTTACGCTATGATTTAACCCTGTTGCGGTACAGTCAGGATCTCTTCATCTAAGTTATGCGCCTTGATGCCTATCGATTATTCCTGGTGGATATGGATGATACGCTTTTCGAAGAGCGTGCATTTGTATTGAGCGGCCTGCGTGCGGTGGCGGATTTTGTTGAGCAATGGGGGCTTTGCCCGGCAACCGCCTGCCGATTTCTGCTGGAGCGGTTCGAACGGTGTGGCAGGGACCGGATCTTCAATCATCTGCTTGCCCACTTTAATACGGAGGAGAGCCAGAGTCGCATCGCGCAACTGGTTTCGGTCTATCGCTGCCATCGCCCTGATATCCGGCTCTATCCAGGGGCTGAACAGGTGCTGGAGCTCCTTCGTGCCCGGGGGCGGGTGGTTGTGGTGACCGACGGGCTGGCTGAGGTGCAGGAACGGAAGTTCAAGGCGTTAGGACTTGAGTCGATGGTGGACCAAGTCGTGTATTGTCATGCCGCCGGATTCCCGAAACCGGACGCCCGCGCACTCGCTGGGATTGTTTGCAAAGGAACCGCTGAGGCCGTCCTGATTGGGGATCGTCCCGATCACGATCTGGCGATGGCCGCCAACCTCGGCATCGATTCCGTCAGGGTGCGCACCGGCCGTTTTGCCCGGATTGATAATACGCCTTGGGTGCCGATTGCCGATCTGGCTTCGATGATGAAGCTAAACGAAATCCTGCTCTGAATCGGCTTGCTCGGCCTGGCTTTGATTCCTGCGCATGACGCCGTTGATCTTGGCAATCAGATCCTTAGTGACGAAAGGTTTCTGGATAAAGTCAACGCCTTCGTCGAGTACCCCGTGCTGGCTGATCACATCTGCGGTATAGCCGGACATGAACAGGCAGCGTGTCTCGGGGTGGAGCGTCTGTATATAGCCAAATAGGGTTCGCCCATTCATGTCGGGCATGATGACATCGGTCACGAGCAGATCAATGTTCTCTTTGCAGTCGCGGGCAAGCTCAATGGCCTTATTGGGGTTATTGGCGGGCATTACCTGGTAGCCGATTCGGTTTAACATGCCTCCGATCATTTCAAGCAGGGCTCTGTTGTCCTCGACGAGCAGTATGCGCTCGTGGCAACTGTTATGTTGAACATCCGTGAGGTTCTGCTGCGCCGGGCTGGGAGGCTGTTTCCTGAAGAGGGGTAGATAAATCTCGAATTCAGTTCCTGTGCCAAGTTTGCTTTTTACCGCGATAAAACCATGGTTCTGCCTCACGATACCGTATACGGTTGCAAGTCCAAGCCCAGTCCCTTTGTCAATGGGTTTGGTCGTAAAGAACGGTTCGAAAATATTAGACATGGTCTCTGCATCCATGCCGCAGCCATCATCATTCACCGCCAGGAGGGCATACTCGCCAGGGATGAAATCGACATGCTCCAGGCACTGTTCGGCATCCAGGGTTTTTACTGCCGTCTTGATCGTTATGGATCCCGTATCGGCTATCGCGTCTCTAGCGTTAACGCAGAGATTCGCGAGAATCTGGTCGATTTGAGAAGGATCCATGCGTACGCTGCCCACATTATTACCAGGCGCCCAAGTCAAGTTAATCCCTTCGCCAACCAGGCGGCTGAGCATTTTCAGAATACTCTCGACGGCCTGATTCAGGTCAAGCACCACGGGAATGGCGTTTTGTTTGCGGGCAAATGCCAGCAACTGGCGGGTCAAGTCCGCGGAACGCTGGGCGGCCGTGCGGATCTCGTTCAGGCTTTCGATAATCGGATCCTGTCCAGTCGTCTGGCTGATCAACAGTTCGGTATGGCCGAAGATGACACCAAGCATATTGTTGAAATCGTGTGCAACACCACCCGCCAGGCGTCCCACAGCCTCCATTCTCTGCGCCTGGGTCAACTGGGTCTGCAGTCTTTCGCGTTCAAATTCTGCCTGTTGGCGAGACGTCATATCAATATCAATGCGGAAAAGTTCCGGTTCCCGGTTGGCGTTGCGAACAACGGCATGGCTCGATAAAACGGTGACGATGCTGCCGTCTTTCCGGACCATATTCAGTTCGCATGTGGGGATCGCCCCTCCGGTATCAATCATTTTCCGGATGGACTCCGCAACTTCCTCCCGCATGGCTTCGGGGGTGATCAAGTCGAGCACGTTGCGGCCAATCGCCTCGTCCGCAGCGTAGCCATAAAGCTTCGCCGCGGCCCTGTTCCAGTACTGGATAATGCCGTCGGCGTTGTAACCCTGGACGGCTACGGCCGGTACATCCTGGAACAGGCTTCGAAAGCGCTTTTCACTTTCCTTGAGCGCATTTTCGGCGGAGCGCAACAACCGTTCGGATTCAATGGCGCGCAGGGTCCGTTCGATGACGCCAGGCAATATATGGGTCAGGTTGTTATCCTTGACCAGATAATCGGCGGCACCGAATTTCATCATTTCAACAGCCAGACGCTCGTCCCCTTGGCCCGTCATCACGACAAACGGAACGCGAATCCCATGTAGCGACAGCGTACTGATCACATCTTGGCCGGTCATGTCAGGCAACTGCTGGTCCAGCAGCAGCACATCCACCCGCCCCCCGATGATGCGGTTGATTGCATCGCGTCCGCAGACCACGCCTTCGGCTTGTAATCCCGTGCTAATCAGCATCTTGATAATAAGGCTGTTTAGCAGCTCGTCATCCTCAACGACCAGAACAGATTTGCGCGTTGTTGTGTCAGTCACCGTTTGAACTCCCGTTTTCGCTACGCTGTGTGTCGGTGAAAATATTGATCGCATTAGGAAATCGCTTTCAGTCTATGGCGACATATCGGTAAAAGCAAATTCAAACTCGATATTCTGTAGAGCTCAACCCACCGCGAAAAATAGCATCCTTTCGGATGAAACGGCGTTAGCGTCGTCACGTGCATAGCCGGTTTGTGCATCTGTCTCATCCGCTCGCACGCTCTCGCGCTGCGAATCCGACTTTTCCGCCATTGCTTCCATTTCGATTCGGGTTGCGCGGGCGGCAACCGCCATGTCCTGGGTAGAGGGATCCGCCGGTGCCAGGGCGGCAGCCCGCATCTTTCGCGCTTCCGATATTTTGCCGTCATGATCATTAGAGATGGCCGAAATCTCGATATCGGCGGAACCGCCAACCGCGTACTGGCGACCATCCGGCCCTGTCTGGTAATCGTATCTCACGTTGCGTCCGCCGGAAGCGGCATGCGCCTGCTCATGGGCTCTTACCTCCTGATCGCGTTGGCGGAGATCCTCGACCTGGCGCGATTCCGCGTCGCTTAGCTCGTGCTGCGCGTTTGCCGTTGTTTCTTCGGGTTGATCGTCCTCACACGCGTCGGTTTCCTGATGTGCATCGTCCTGCCTGACCGGACGCCGTTCATGTATCTCGCTAGATTCGGATTGTTCCGCTTGCCGTGCCTGACACATGGAACAATGGCCGCAATAGCAGGAGTCAAGTTCACCTGCGTCTGGCGCGTGCTGCACAGCCGTTGGTAATTCCGATGTAACACGAGTCGAGCGGGAGCGGGTGAACGAATCCATCACCACAGATTTGACGGCCTGATTCGAAGGTGTTTGGTCGTGCTGGGGGCGGTCAGGATGGTTTTCCGCCACGTACGCGCCGGGAGGGGCGAGCGACGCGCCTTGCATGAAATGTACGATTTCCATTGCACAATCCTGTTGTTCAACGCGGTTGTTGTCTTCCGTTGCCGTTATCTAATGAATCTTTAGTGTACTCGGCACAAACAGCAGCAAGCTTAAATGAAATTTATTGGTGCGTGTTGATGCGAAGCCCGGATAACCATCCAGAGTCAGCAATCGTTGTATTTCAGTGTTTGATTGCTCTGGGGCATGGGTCCTGCTAGCACCCAATCTATTTGATACACTCGGAGTTAAACGATCATGTCCGCCTTCCGATTGCAGAATTACAGCCTTTTCCTGATTGATATGGACGACACGCTTTATGAAGAGCGCGATTTTGTGCTGAGTGGACTCCGGGCGGTAGCGGAGCATCTGGGGTGCCGCGGTGCTGATCCTGAAAAAGCGTGGCGCGACTTACGGCAGCGCTTTGAATCAAAGGGCAGGGAACGCATATTTGATCTTTTTCTATTCGAATATTTCGGGGAGAGCGTCAGTTATGCTGATGTGGCGGAGTGCGTGGCTGTTTACCGCCAGCATACCCCCTGTATCGCGCTTTACCCGCGTGTGCGCGAAGTTATTGCCGGACTGCGAGAAAGGGGACGTGTCGTGGTGGTCACCGATGGCCTTCCTGCCGTTCAGCGCAGCAAGTTCCTGGCACTCGGACTTGATTCACTGGTCGATCAACTGATCTGTTGCTGGGAACACGCGCCCAAGCCGGCCCCGAAGTCGCTTGACGGCGTGGTTGCCCCACGACAGAAGAATGCCCTATACATCGGTGATGATCCGAAGCGCGATTTGCCGCTGGCCGCCGCGTTGGGCATCGATTGCATCCGCGTCCGCACGGGGCGCTTTGCGGAGATTCCGAGTGATCCGCCGAATCCAGTGGCTGAATTGTGGCGTTTTTCGGATTTGTCTACCGCGCTTGTACCCGCAGACCGGACGAATCGGGGGTAGGCGTTGGGCGGATGCAGCTTAAACTACAGCATTATGATCCGCAGGAAAGTCTGTATACGCGTCTGGCACTGCATGTTGCCGGAGTGCGGAGGGTTTTTCCTGAGGGCGGGACTCTTCGAGCATGTCCCAAGACCTGCCGCCGTTCCTGCGGAGCGCAACCTTGCGCGTGCCATTGGCGGTAGCAGTCTGCATACTTATCCTCGTGAATCAACTCATTCCATACGCGGTGGACAATTGGAGTGGCTCGGCTGCGGCACCGCATCTGCTAACAGATAAAGCACAGCTTTTTGGCAGATACCCGAATACCGACAAATGTCATTGGGCCAGCAACCAATATAGCCCAGCCTGCACCGGTCATGAAAGATGCGTAACCAATGAATAAACAAGGACTTGCAAAACATACGCAGGCGCACGATGGTCGCATTCCCTGGTTGATTATCGGGGCGGGCCCCACCGGCTTAGGTGCCGCGCGGCAATTGGAGCGATGCGGCTGTCACGACTGGCTCCTGCTCGACGCGGGCACTCAACCCGGCGGCCTTGCCGCGTCTTTCTCGGACGCCAAAGACTTTGTCTGGGATATCGGCGGACACGTATTGTTTTCCCATTATGACTATTTCGATCAGGCCATGGACGAGGCGCTAACGAAAGACAACTGGCTGAGTCACCGTCGCGAGTCCTGGATATGGATGCGTGACCGTTTCATCCCCTATCCCCTTCAGAACAACATTCACAGGCTTCCTCCCGACGATCTGAATCATTGCCTCCAGGGACTGGTCGATATTACCCGTTCTCCCCGGCCCGCCCCGAAGAATTTCAAGGAGTGGCTCGAAGCCACATTCGGGCCGGGGCTGATGGATGTCTTCCTGCAGCCCTACAATTTCAAGGTCTGGGCACACCAGCCTGAAGCGCTCAACGCGAAGTGGGTTGGCGAACGGGTTGCGGTCACAGATCTCGGGAAAACCCTCAAACGACTTGTTTACCAAACAGACGATTCCACTTGGGGACCGAATAACACCTTCCAGTTCCCTAGGCATGGGGGTACAGGATCAATCTGGAAAGCCTGCGCCAATCGACTGCCTCCCGATCAGATCCTTTTGAATACCCGCGTCGCGAAGCTAGACATCGGGCGTCATATCGTCACCACGACCGACGGGCGTGAGTTTGGCTATGACCGGTTGATCAGCACCATGCCGCTCGACGACTGCTTGCGCATAAGTGATCAAGCCCGGTTTGCTTCCCTGGCCGAGCACGGCCTGTTGTTCTCCTCCTCGCACATCATCGGGCTCGGACTGCAAGGCAAGCCGCGTCCGGATGTTGCCGGGAAATGCTGGATGTACTTCCCCGAGGACAACTGCCCGTTCTATCGCGCCACCGTATTCAGCAATTACTCTCCGAATAACGTCCCTGACATCAACCGATATTGGTCGCTGATGCTGGAAGTGTCCGAATCCCAAAATCGCCCAGTGGACTCCGCATGTGTGCTTGAGGACGTGATACAAGGCGCCCTCAACACAAAGCTGATCGAGCGTCGGGAGGATCTGGTCACCACCTGGCATTACCGTGCCGGGCACGGTTACCCCACTCCCGGGCTTCAGCGGGACGAGGCACTGGCGGAGATCATTCCCTTCCTCGAGCAGCAGGATGTCTACTCCCGCGGGCGGTTCGGACTCTGGAAATACGAGGTAAGCAATCAGGATCACTCCTTTATGCAAGGGGTGGAACTCGTTGAGCGACTCGTCAACGGACGCAAGGAGATCACCGCATTCGATGCCGATCACGCCAACGCCGTCAAACACCCCTGGCCATTCGCGCGATGGGGGAATTCGTGAATCGGCCTTTAGTCAGCATTGTGTCCCTGTGCTGGAACCGCAAGGACGAGATTCTCGCAAGTCTGGCGCAGATACACAAGATCGACTATCCCCACCTCGACGTGATCGTGGTGGACAATGCCTCTGATGACGGAACCGCCGAAGCGATCGAGGAAAAATACCCCGGTGTGCGTTTGATCTGCATGTTCAAGAACATCGGGATTGAGGCGTACAACATCGGGTTCAAGAATGCACACGGCGACTACATTGTCATCCTCGATGACGATTCGTTCCCGCACCCGCAGGCTATTTCAAACATGGTTGCCAAATTCGAGGCGGATCCGCAGCTCGGAATTGTCGCCTTCGATGTACGCAACGTCTGTACCTGGGATCTCGCCCAAGCGGAACAGCAGCCGATCCCTCCGCCTACTGGCGCATCAACAGCCGCCGAGGCCGAAGGGTATCTACTGGCTTTCAACGGGGCCGGGGCCGGCATCCGGCGCGACCTGTTCGAACGGGTGGGGTTCTACCCCGAGGAATTCTTCCTCTACTGGAACGAACAGGACACCGCCTTCCGAGTTCTGCAGGCGGGATACCGCATCCGCTTCTTCACCGACGTCATTGCCTATCACAAATACGCCCCCACCAACCGGACCTCCTGGCGTGCGCCCTTCTATTACACCCGGAATGCCTTCTGGCTTATCTGGAAGAACTACCCATTCAACATGGCAATCCACTTGACTGTTCGCATGTTGTACAAGTGTTTTTATGCCAGCCTCGAACAGCATACCCTCATTTACCTGCGGGCCATGCTACGCGCCTTCCTCGATGCCGGTGCCATCAAAAACAAACGCGCCCCAGTCGACCACAAGATCGCGCGCACCCTGCGCATTCCCTTTGATGTAGCCTTCACCTTCTACCGTTAAC
>JAIFLS010000002.1 GCA_020048935.1 bacterium
AGAGTTGAATCGCTACCGGTATCTTTTTAGCTGCCATTCTTGAGCCTCCTCGCTTTAACCGCCGCACTTGGTTTGATGCCGCCGGAATGCCACCTCGACAGCAGCACCAGGAACATCCGTTAATTTACTTTTTTGATATTAGCCAAAATTAATTTATAAAATCAATGCATATGCTTGACATTATACTGCACTAGATTGATTTTAATGAAAAGCAATGGGGGCAAACCAGATGGCGGAAGTGCAAGATAACATTCGTTCGGCAGGGCCGGAAAGGAGCGACCAGACCGCTCCCGGATACAAAATTCACAGGATCAAGTCAGAACACGGATGGAGTTATCCGGAACATAAGCACCAAAAGTACGGGGAACTGGTTTGCGCAACACACGGGGAATTCAAGCATTGTATCAATGGCGAAAATACCGTGCAGCGGTCAGGTGAGATCGTGTTCATCCGAGAGGCGGATTCGCACTCGCACAGCGGCGAGCAGTTCGCCTATGTGAATGTGATGTTCAACGAGAACTGGTTGTACCGGCTTGAGCAATACATTGAAGCTCCCGGCCTGGCGAATAAACTAATCGGGTCACCCGTTTCTCCTCGCGCCCTTGTTCCTTTGCAAGAGCAGCCCAGAACAGAACAATCGCTGGAGCAGCTTTTGTCACATTCTTCATCCGCGCTTGGCCAGCGCTTTTTTGCCCGGTTTCTGCTGACGGTGGTGACGCAATATCTGGCACCGCTCCAACAGCACGCGTTTGCCGAAGACATACCGGAGTGGCTGCGGGAATCGCTGGTATGGCTAAGCGATCAGCACCCCCGATATCCCTCGCTGCAGGAGCTGGTGCAGCATAGCTGTCGCTGTCACGAGCATTTCTCACGTGAATTCTCCCGCCATATGGGGGTGACGCCATCCCTCTATCTGGCCAACCTGAAGATCGAGCATGCAGCGGAGATGCTCCTGACCACGAACCACAAGCTCTTGGAGATATGTCACGCCTCGGGATTCGAGAATGAAAGCTATTTTTTCAGGCTGTTTCGAAAGAGCAAAGGCCTCACGCCCCGCGACTATAGACGAACCTACGGCCGCAACAGCATCCAGCACTGACAGACCATAGCGGGCCCCAGCGCTAACAATTACCCATACATGCCAGGTTTACATCTCACAACCGACGGCATCCAGGAAGCATTTGGCGATAACGGCATGTCCGGAGGTGTCCGGATGAACGCGATCCCAGGCTAACGCCATCGGGTGCATCGTTTCCAGCACCCGATCAAACGCGGCCTGGGTATCCACCAGGACCGTCCCATAGGTCTTGGCAAGCTTGCGGACCACCTTCCCGTATTCATTCATACGCAGGCGCATCAGATCCTTGCGATTGGACTCGATAAAGTAGGGCGTACAAAGGATCAGGCCCTTTACTCCGGGAAGCGCCGCCTCGATCAACTCCTTGAGCGTACTCTCGTACTCCTTGAGGCCGACGTGCTGCTCAGTGATCTTGGGGGAATCAAACTGACGCCAGACATCATTGATCCCGATCATGATCGAAAGCCAATCCGGCGTGAGATCCAGAACATCTTCCTTCCAGCGCGTCTTCAGATCCCGTACCGTGTTCCCGCTGTTTCCCTTGTTCACCACCCGGATCGCAAGCTCGGGATGACAGGCGTCCAGAAAGGCCTTGACCATGTTCACGTAGCCATTGCCATAAGGGTTGAAAAGGCCTTCCCCCGCTGGACGAGCCCTCCCGCAATCGGTAATCGAATCCCCGATCATCACCAATTTGTCATGCTTCTTGAATATCATCTTCCAATCCTTTCGCTAGCCGTTCAAAATATCACACGGCGGCCACTCTATCAGGAATCCATCCGGACGCCAACCTTACATTGACCACAATCACAAACAGTTGTTGCCGGGCGCGGTGAGTCAAGTGTAGAATGCCGAGATAGCCCCCGGAAGCTGTCATCAGACACTAGGGGGAAGGCGATAGCACGATGGAGAAATCACATGAAAAAAACGGCCATAATCAAGGCAGCCAGCCTGGTGGGCATGCTGATCACCGGCAGCGTGCCTTTTGTTCAAGCGCAGGAGACCGGCACGCATGATCCACTCCTGGCAGCACTGACCGCCCTGCACAGGCACATCCAGGGACAGGAGCAAACGCAACCCGGAACGGTCGATGCCCTGACCACGGATATCACGCGGCACAAGCAGGAACTGATCAAGAGCGAAGCCGCCATCCGGATCGCCCAGGCCATCGTCGCCGATTTTGACCAGAGCCAAGGGCCCCTGTGGCTGAAACACCCGCCCTTGCACCAGAAGGAGAAGAAGCCGGAACAAGCGATACAATGGGCGGTCTTCTGGGTGATGCAGCATCTGCTGGACGAGCTGTACACGACAGACGGACTTACCCGGCATCACGCGCTGCTCGATGGTTTCCGCTTTGGTTGCGCGGATCATTTCCCGGGGCGAGTCACCGCCCAGCCGGATTCCAATACCGTGTATACGGTCCGGATCAACGGCAGCTATCCCGAGACCTGGGGTGCGCCGGTCATGCACATGGAGCTTCCGGCCCGCAAACCAACCGGAGCCTACCTGGCGCCAGGCACCATCGTAACCGTCACCGTCCCGCAGGCGCTCGTCGGCAAAGGCTACCAGATCCGCGTCGGGGCGCATTCCTGGGACCACCAGAAAAAACCCCGTGTCCTGCGTCTCTACCGCGTCAGCGCGCTCTACGACATTAATCAGACCGACATCGAGGTTGCCAATCCCCTGGGTGGCGGGATCTACATCGAGGTCCCCTACAAGGCCGATGCCGGCATCGTGGAAGTATCTGTACGCAATGCCGTGCGGGCTCCCTATTTCTCGTGGAAACCATTCCACCGGACCACCCGCGAGGAATGGCAGACGGTCGAACGCCGCCATCCGGCTCCCTGGGCGGATTTCCAATCCGAACGCTACATGATGCAGGTGCCGACGAGCTGGGTAGCCGCCCTTGAAGCACCCGACACGCTGATGGAAAACTGGGACAAGGCCCTGGACGTGTGCAGCGACCTGATGGGACGCCCACGCGCGTTCGGACGGGAAGTATTATACAACCAGGTCGATCTCCAGCTGCGAGGCAGGGCCTTCCATCCCGGCTACCCCGCCGGCAATCGCATGTACGACCCCACCGAGGAAACCGACGGTCTGAGCAAACACCATCTGGTGCAGGGGCCGCAAGTCGCGCATAACTATGAATTCCACGAGCTCGGTCATGGCTTCCTGTTCCCGAAATATGCGGGCGACCAGGAATCGGCCGTGAACCTGCCGCATGTGGCCGTCATGCATCTTGCCTTTGGCCAGGATCTGGATGTAGCATTCAGCGGGTCGCGGCATGCCGACAATGACACGTTCAAGACCATTGAGACGGCAGCGGTCGAATGGATGATGAGCGACAACTTCGTGGCCGATGGGGTAATGCTCAATTTCGAGCGTGCCTACCAGCTCAAAGGCCACGCCAAGTTTGTCGACGTCGCCCGCCTGTTCGGCTGGGAAACGATCGGTCGCTTCTTCCGCGGCTGTCATCAGGATTCCCTGGATGGGAAGCCCTGGCCACGCAACGCGGCCGGCGAGGAAGGCGACACCTACACCCTGCGTTTATCACAGGCGGCAGGTGCCGACCTTCGACCGCTGATCCACTTCTGGGGTATTCCCGTCGTCAACCCCGGGAAGTCCGATGCCGAATTTCAAGCGGCCGGACTCAAACCATCGGCCAAGGTCTACGACCAATTGGTCCGCTACCAATCGGTCATCCCGGCTGACAATGCGGCCTTTCGTGCATACGCAGCAAAATGGTGGGGCAAGCAACCGGATCCGAAAGGCTTTACCACCGAGCGTAACCATGCCGCCCGCTGGGAGACATACGACGAGACCGGGGCCCGGAAGGTCAGCGATACGGTACAGGCCATCCTCGACCGTTACTTTCCAGCAGGCCGGCCAGCAGACGCAGAAACAAGCCAACTCAACCGACAAACATAGCCACCGCGTAAGCGAGTTGCATCAGCGGGCGCCATCTGGATTGCCCAGCACGATGACATCACCGCTACCAGGCCGATTCTCATTGTCTACCCAGCGAGCCACTACCGGCGAGATTTTGACAATAACCGCCTCCGGTGGCAGAGCCTCTGCACTCTCCCGATGCGCCTCCATCCAGCCCAGATTGGCGTCCGTATTCAGCGTTTTTACAAATGCGGTTCCCGGCGCCAGATTGAACAGGCGGGCCAGTCGCCGGATATCTTCCGGATCGGTTACCACCATGGCTTTGGCAATCATCTGCAATGACTTGATCCGCCGGAGATCACGGCCCGGGCTCCAGACCGTGTAGGCAACCTTTGGGTTGGCCAGCAGGTTCTGAATTTTATTCGTGTCCTTTAGCGAGCGTATATAGACGGTCGTGCCTTCGGCAATAAAGGAGACCGGCGCCACATGGGGCTGCCCGTTGGAGGAAACGGTGGCCAAGGTCAGCATCCAGTTCTGCTGCAACCATGCGGACACGGTTTCTTCGGCCTCTTTGCTTGTCATGGGCGGGAACGGTGGGAGTCGATAGGATGCACTGGTAATGGCATCCACAGGACCGGCAGCAAAGGGATCTGCCCAAGCCAGCCCGGTACCCAGCACAACAACCGTAAAACCAAACCAGAACGATTTCATTATTGAACCTCCTTCTTTCGGTTATGACTTGTGCGCTGATGATACGCTGGCATTCCTCACACGTCAAGCCCGGCTGGAATCCCCAAATCGGTAGTCAGATCGACTTGTTGACGGATGGTTTGAATCCCCTGCTGAGACCCAATGCCATTCCGTCCAACAGAAAAGCGCCGGTATGGAATCCGACGGCATTGGCCATGTCCGCCTCTATTGGAGGATACTACCAGCCGCTTAATGTCTTTTGAGCAGATCGAGCAGTCTGCTGTCGAGTTTATGTCCGTACCAGTCTGTATATTTCACGTCTTTTCTTCCGGAATCGAGAATCCCGAAATCGCCCCTGAAATTCCA
>JAIFLS010000116.1 GCA_020048935.1 bacterium
TTGACCGTACGGAACCGCCCGGTGCGTGATCCGCACGCCGGGTGGTGTGGGAGGGGCGGCACCGTGAGGTGCCCCCCTATCCCGATTGGCAGGAGAAACGATAATGAGAAAAGGATTCACGCTCACAGGCATATTGGCGATTTGGCTTGTCGCGGGATGCACAACTCACCGGCCTGATCCAGTTCCCTTTCTCGGAATTCCCGAGGCGGAATCGAGCGACCAAGGACCGGTCGGCCTGATCAACGGGCAACCGTGTCAGATCAAGAACGTGACCGCAGTTTCCGAAACTACTTACAGGGAGTACCAGACGGCAAAGCAGGCAGGACGAGTGTTTGCTGAAGAGACACATGGCAACATCGTTTATTATGCCGTCAAAGAATACAGAGACGTCCGTTTTGACAACGCATCGGCATGGGTCGAGGTAATTGAGAGATTCAAAGCAAAGAAACCATAGGACTGCCAACCACACCTCGCAGTTTACGTCGCGTTCCGCGCCGAAACTGAAGGTGAACGTTGGATGCAGGAGATGAACGAGACGAACCAGAAACACAGGACGCGGAATACGATCTCTTTCGTGGTGGCCACAGTCCTGGCCGCTTTCGGATTCGCCGGTCAACTGTTCGTTGAGGCAACCATGCCCGTCATCGGCGCTTCCTGGTTCCGGCAAGCCTGCATTCTCGCTGCTGTCATCCTGTACATCCAAGGTTTTGTTGTGGAGGCAATGGCCATCAGAGATGCAAAGCAGAAGATTCGCCAGATGAAAACCGGACAGGAAACTGGAAACGAGGAATCCCAACACGGCACCGGAGGCTAGCGTCGCTAGCGCGCCGCAGCCTCAGTACCCACGTTATCTGAGAAGAAAATGAAGAGACTACTCATCGCCATGTTGGTCCTTGTCGTTGCGACCCATCCGTGCATAGCGGAAGATTTGTCAACCGATCGAACGCGGATTGAAGAGGACGTGGACAGAATGCTTAGTGCCATGCAAGGCAAGTTCAGTCTCCAACCGCACGCGGATCGCATTGCAGAACACGGCGATGCGGCTGTGCCAGTCCTGGTAGACAAGCATGGCGAAGTAGCGGAAGAGAAAAGGTGGGCACTGGTCGCATGCCTCTGCAGATTGCCGACACCTGAATCCCGTAAGTTCCTGATGGCAGTCATTCAGCAACATGCTGACCGCAAGTCGACATCCTATGCCATACGACACTATCCCATTCAGCACGATGGTGACATTGTCGAGATACTTATTGAGATCCTTCCCGTTCAATACCACGGTTACGATGCCTCCGAACGTTTGCGTACGATGCTCTTCCGGGAACCCGCAATGGCGGGCAAACTGGTGGAGGCCCTTGTTGACGACGCAAGCTCAGTTCCAAAGAACCGCAAACTCCATGATATCCTTGCTCATGTCTCAGGCTATGCCTACGCATGGCCCAACAGGACTCCAGACGGGAAAATTACTCCAGAATCCGAGAACGGATTCTGGAGAGATTGGTGGAAGAAAAATCAGAAGAAAGAGGTATTTGACTGGCTGATCGAGGCCCTCTACCTCGACAAAGGGGGCAGACGATCGCATGCGCTACAGATTCTCGGCATTCTCAATGACAGGAGAGCCATTCCACATCTTGTTAGTGCATTGGATGATAAGGAATACGGTGTTAGATACTGGGCTGTGGTGGGATTGAAGAAGATCGAAGGAACCAATCCACCAAGCGGCTACCTCTCTGAGACGTTCAAAGCTGAGGAAGAGCAAGTCATAGCAGAGCTCAAAACACGATTCGAAAAAAATACAGATAACAAGCCGGATGCAGACGACGGCTTATAGCCGCGCCTGATCCGCGACGTTCATATGGCTGTTTATTTGTCAAGCGTACAAACCTGGGCAAATCCGTTTTATTCTTGATGTTAAAAGGAGAATGGATCCGAAACCGGGAGGAGAAGCAGGATGGTGCAGGGTGAGCGGTTTACCCGCAGGCAGTGTATGCTCATATAGACTCCAAGGGCATCATCCATGTGACACGAAGGAAACTAGTTGCGGCAGAATTCCGAAAACAGTGGTCATTGGCAACAGCGAAATGGATCGAAACACCTGTGACAAAGGTTATTGCGTTCTGCAAATGGCGGAATAGCCACTCGGAAAAGATGAAAGACACCGAACCATCGCCTGCAGTTTACATTTTGCCCTGCGGGCAAAATGTAACTGAGGCGTAACGTTGGGCACAGGATGATGAACTGTAAACGAACCATAGCCTGCTGCCTCGTCGGCCCACTTGGCGCATTCGCCGGTTGGTTTCTCACCGCGTGTCTTGCCATCCCCGCCAACCTTGCGATGCGGTGGTGGTCGGAGGGTGGCCGGATCGGCGAGACCGGATGGAACATCTTCCTGTTCTCTGTCTTCACCATCGGCGGCATGGCCGCCGGTGCTGGTTTTGCTAAAGCCGGACTCAAAGTTCATCCACAGGCACGACCTCGTTTCATCCTCTCCATCCTTGCCGTGTTTGCTCTCATCGTGTTCATCCCAATCGAGAACGACACTCCACTCTTGATGCTTGCAGGAGTCTGGCTTGCCATGTTTCTCGGTGGAGCACTCGGAATCATAGAAACCAAGAGGAGATGCCCAACACCATCCTGAACCCTATTTCAGGCTCGCGCCTGAAATAGGGTTAGGATCACGTTGGCTTCAAAAGATGAACACGAAATGGATAGCACTGTGGCTCTGGGGATTCGCCATCGCCACACCCGCGCTTGGTGAACCTACGAACCGTGCTGACTCGGCCAAGCAAACATATCTCACCGAGGCACAAGCGCTTCTTGCTCCGACGGGGGTCGTGGCGCAATCTCGCTTGGAGCACCTCACGAACGTGGTCCTTCTCCTCACATGGACTCCGCGCTCTCAACTCTTGAAATACAACGAGCAGGTGCAGGATTCTGTCTCAGGAAAGACCGACGGATGGGGAATCCGGCCCTTCTTGCCGACCACGTTCGTCATGAATTCGGGTGGCGTCGTGTGGTGGGAGACCCTTTCGTTCCCCAGCATGCGAAGATCCTGGACTGCCTCCTTGGATGACAGACTCGCGGAGGAAGTCTTCACGGCTTTCGCTGTTAACCTTCGGACAAATGCCATTCTTGTCCGAGTGCCAGACTCGGCTTACCGAATCGAAGTGATCCGCCGCAGTGGAACCGGGATGAAAGGAGAGGCATTCTACGTGGCCGACATAGATTCCGTAGAAGCGCTGTTGGCGAAGATCAAGAAGGACGCGAAGGATGAACGCCTGACACGAGACTGGAGAAGTCTGGACGCACGACCAGTACTTCCCTGGATAAGAACTCACGTATTGGAAACCGGAGAAGCCAACAACGGCACCGAGCCTATTCGGTGAACCCGCCGCGGGTTCACCTCAAGGCTCATGCCGGACGTTCGGCAATATGAAATGAGTGCCAAGACACGATTGTTTACCGGCGTCTGTCTGCTAGTCTGCGGCATAGGGCTTGCAGTGTTTGCACATGTCGCACTGAAACAGTTCGCCATGTGCTGTCATGTTTCACCGCCCCCCACAGAGGCGCAAGTTCAGCAAGACTTTCCAGTTTTTTCGCTCGCCTGCAATCTCATGGGGTACGACTTCTTTGCCGTGGTGGAAAGGCATTACCCCGGCCTGCTCATCATGACGACAATCCGCAGATTCTACCCTTGGCAGATCGTTGGTGCGATCTTCGGCGTTGTCGGCGTAGCCATACTGCTGGCTTCTTTCTTGCCCGCAAGGCACTCCCGCCTCGTACGTTGGGCTGCCACCATTGTTATTGCGTTACTTCTCGTGCAGGGCCTGTGTATCTGCCTCAGAGGTCCGGGCGGGAAAATTGTCCCTTTCAAGGAGACTGCCAACAATGTGCTGGAGAATATCGGCACTAGCGCGCCTGATCCTCAAGATTGACGTTGGGCAGGAAAGACATAATGAAACGAAACAACCTGTCTACATTGCTTCTCTTGCTGACGCTACTCGTTGCGGTTCTCAGCGTTCAAGGTGAGATGCTTGGCACAGGAACTTACCACGGCTACTTCGCCATCACTCGCTGGGGGCACAAAGTGCTTCATCACGGGCCGTACCACCTATTTGTCTCGGATTCAGCCGCACAGGTGCTGGCGAAGCACAGTGGCGAACCACTGGAAGTGGAAGTGTCGAAGCTTTCACAACCGATGAACCCTGGGGCTGGGCTTGTCGGTGGGATTGCAGAGGTATCCGAAAAAGGTATCGCTAATGGGCTTGTGCTTTCTGCAAAGCTCAACTCGGCGAAGCCGATTCAGGGCGAAGGCATTCTGCTTACCCTGTCGTTGCGTAACGATTCGGTAGAGGCCATCACGATCTGGCCGGGCACTTTAGCAATAACGCTCGTCACAGACTCGCCATTCTCGAACAAGGACATTGGCTACAAGGACCCTGATGATTGTGCATACTGGTACTATTCCTACGCGTACCACTCGTTCGAGAAAGGAAGGACACCGATGAGGATTGCGTGCCACCGCATCATCCTTCCATGGGAAGGACAAGACCTGGTGACGCGGGGGCAAGGCATCCATGTGGCCGACAAAGACCGTGGTTTCAATGGCCCTATTGCCATTGAGCCGAAGGGATATTTTCAGGCAGAGTGCCTTGCAGGCAAAGAGCTGTTGCCGGACGACTACGAGGTCTTCTTCTACATCGAATCTGGCAATTTGTCTTCCCTTGCAGGGCCAATGTCGGACCGGCTTTCGTTCGACGTGGTCAAACCCGACCAACACCAAGAGACTGCCGAACCACCGGCTGATGGCGACGGGAAACCCGCGCCACAGCCGTGACGATGAGGAAATGAAAATGGATCAGAGGGAAATCAACGAGGCCGAGTGGAGGAATCCAGAGAACTGGTCAGGATCGTTTGGTGGATTCTATTTCAGCAAGAAGGACACCCGAACGTGGGTGCCAAAGTCAATCCCATGGATGGGGTGGACACTGAATCTCGTGCCTCTGTTCATTATCCTGGTTCTAATCGCCACGATCAAACTGCAAAAATAATGAATCGAACCATGCCATGAACGTACGGCTTCGCCGCCGCTAATGGCCGCCGTTCTGCGGATCGAAAAAGGGGCGAAAGGGGCACATCTCCTTCGCGCAACTCTTCATTCAGCACGGAGAAAAGAGGGGCTTCGGTTCATTTCAAGTTTCACTATTTGTGTATTGCGTCCGGCGTTTGCATCATGATATGAATATGCTTGTTCACGACTCATGCAGGCATGTTCACACGCGAAAAAATATGGATGATCAATAGAAGTGGAGGA
>JAIFLS010000084.1 GCA_020048935.1 bacterium
TTCTACCTACTTATTCTTCAATAACTCAATCATGGCCTTTCCCATGGACTCGCCTACGTCCATGTAGACTTCTGCATTGCCGCCGTAATGACCGTTACCGGAGCCGCCCTGGGCCATGTCACGCGTATAGACCGTGGCTACGTTGCCCTTGAACTCCGGATGATTGGCCGGATCGCTGACCGCCAGGTGGGCCTCCAGAATCTTGGTGGTGTTGTAGAATTTGCCGGTGGCGTTACCGATCTTGCCCTTGTCGGCCTCGCCCATGGTGCCGAGCACGAACTTGGCATTCGGCGCGTTGAAATCCTTGCGCAGCGACTTGATCAATTGAACCAGATTTGTTTCATAGCGTTCCGCATAGGCCGGGGTACCGGCATCCTTCTCGCCCTGCCACCAGAAAAAGCCTGCGATCTCATATCCCTTCGCTCCAGGGTAATGCTTATCAAGTTCGGCAAGAACCTTCTTTGCATTCCTTGTATCGATATCGTACTCCATGCCGCCATACCACCCAGTTTTCGCATCTCCTTTCAGAGTGACAGCATTCTCATTTATGACAGCCGGAGGCGGCTCAGTCCCCTTTGGCCATGAAGCGGGGGCTTCCCTGTACCCGGCATACACTATATCACCTACTTCATAGCGCGTGCTTCCGGGGGGCAGCAGATGCCAGCCGAGGGAACGATTGCCGACGCAACTCTTCAGCAGCATCACAGGTGCATCAACCACATTACCGATCACATGTCCAATCCCGTACTCCACCCCGATTGTGTTGGGGTTATTAGTCACTGATGTGCTGATCGAGGTGCCCAGCCATTCGTTGTGCGTCACCCCCTGCTTCGGGTCCGGGGATATCCGCACAAACCGAACATCGGGACGGACGGTCCATTTACCTTCGGCATCAACAAGATAGGGGTATTTCTTATTCTCCTTGACCGCTTTCTCAAGGGAGTCCTTCGAGCCCATACCTGTCATATTGGACTGACCCATCATGATGAACACTTGAACCGGCTTTGACATATTAGCCGGTTTTCCGTCGTGCTTCGGGATCTGAACGTCCGCTGCGAACGCGCCCGCCGTCAATCCAGCAAAACCAAGGATCGAAGCTGACAGAACTGCTGCCTTGGCGATTTTCATTTTCCCATTCATGCGTTTTTCTCCTTTTTATTTATCACTTCTTTTTTTCCTCCAGCCCGATCATGGCCTCGCCAAACAGCTTGCCAAGCCCCATCTGGCCCGCCTGGTCGAAATGGACGAAATCCGAACGCTGGCTCAGGTCGTCGGTATTGATCACGGAGGAGTTTTTGTCATTTTTCGCCACGCCCTCCTGGCCGTTTTGGACGATTTTCACAAAAGGCATGTTGAACTTTTTGGATTCGAGAATCCGCGAGCTGATTCTTCCGATCACAAAAGGCAGGTCAGTCTTGCCGGTTTCCTTGCGCATCAGGGCAATCAATCGCTCCAGCTTCTTCTGGTAGGCTTCGGCATCCGCTTGCTTCTTGGCATCGCTCTCCCCCTGCATCCACAACAGTCCCGCGATCTCATAAGTCCCGTCAATTTTTTCCAGGGCATTCTTGAGATTCTCCAGCAACTTGCTGTAGCCGTTTTCCTTGCCAGTCGCATCCGGGAGCCACCAGTCGATGGCCGTTCCTCCGCGCGACACCTTGAGGAGATAGATCTCGTCAGCAGGATATAATTTGGACATGGCCCTGGCAAAACCGAATTCAGGGCCGATCTTGTTCGCCTTTGCCTCCTTTTTGAGCGCCTGAAGTTGATTCAGAGTCACCCATTTGCCGGGGTCTCCCTGTTTGCCCCATACGTCGCTGGCATCCCAGATCCGAACCTTGTCACCGACAGCCGCGTCAAACTGGAGGCCCTCCCCAACAACATCACCGCCGCCACTCATGTTCGACTGCCCCGAAAGTATGTAAACCTTCAGGGGCTTGCTTTGAGCGCCGGGTTTCGCTTCCCCAACTGTAGCACACATCGCACATGCCGACATAAGCATTACCATAATCGTTAGCCTCATTTTAACCCTTCTTTATCCTCATCCCTATCGTAATTCTAATCGTAATTTTCTCATCCCCGAATGCCCATTATGATTACGAGCACGATTAAGATTCAGAATTATGCCCTTACCCTTATTGCTTGCAACCCTCTGCCTACCGTCAATTCACCGGTTTAAGCGCAAAACCCTTGAACGTCGCCCGGGCCGGGCCGTGGAACTTCAGTACATTTTTACCCGCTGCCAGCTCGATCTCGACCGGTGAGGTCTTGCCCCAGAGACCGATCGTGTAAGGCAGTGTCATCTCGACAGCCGCTCCACTATTGGCCGTGGCAAAAAGCCGCTGGTTGGGTTTGGGCGTCGCAACGCCGGCGATGAGTTGATATTTTCCAGCCGTAGGCGCATCGAAGGTATATTCGAACGAATCCCCTGCCTTGGCGTAACGCGACATGTGCAGAAGCGTTTCGCCAGCCTTGTTCCTGAGGAAAATGACCAGATCGGCCTTCCTTCCCTTATAGAGGACTCTCTTGCTCTCGGTCGGACTGCTGGACGCGGCCGATGGGATGGTGATGACACCTTTGGCATCGACGCTCACCTTGCCGGTGGCGGCCGGCTGTTCTTTCTTGGCGACGCTCGGGGTCGGCGGAGGATTTCGGTTTTGCGGCATCCAGTTGGGCGTTGATGCGGCGTTGCTCATGCAGCGCAATATCACTCCATGTGGTGGGTGCCACAATCTGACTGGGTTTGATGATGATGAGACCTGGCTTCCACGCCTCACCCATCAAGGTGCCGATCCATTGGGCTCTCTTGACCTTCAGGTAGGCGGTTTCATCCTCGCGAGCTTTGGCGCTGGCTACGAAATTGACATCGGCACCGTAACCGCCGCCGCCACCACCCATTTTGGAATATCTGCCGCGATTGGACTTACCAAAGTCGCCGCCAAGCACGGTTTTCCATCCGCTGGGATGCCAGAGCGCGACGGTGGAGTGGCCGGGCTCCACCCGTTCGATGGCGGGCACGCCGAAAGCCTGGAGGATGAACCGGCAGAAAAACCCGCGGCGTCCGCAGATTCCGCCGTTGGCGAGGATGTTCTGCATGAAGTGTTTGTCAGGAAGGTCGTTGACCAAGCCGCCGCTGCCATACGCGATCTCATGGTCCACAAAAGGCACGAACCCCATGGTGTCGTCATCGTCCGGAATGCAATCCGGACGCAGCGTGTGAAGCATCTGGCGGGCCCAGACAAGCATCTCATCGGGACTGCCGCAATCCACGACCCTACGCAGGTTCCAGACATTGAGATTCTTGAAGCCCTTCTGGATCTCGCCGGCTTTGTACCACTTTTCGAAGTTCAGATAGCGTTGTACCGGATCGATGTATTTGAAAGATGCCGGATCCTTGGACCATTCGGCAACTCCGCCCTGAATCACCATCCTCATTAGCTCTGCGTGGGCGAGGCTGATCGCCATTGCAAGCCGCTGGTAAACGCCCTCTTTCGCCTTGGAACTGGCCTTCTGGATGTCGGTGTAGATTTTCATCGCCTGGCCGTATTTGCCGCCCGACGCGCCGTCGGCGACCAGCATTTGCAACATGAGATCCTTGTCGGCGAAGAGTTGGTCGACGAGTTTCTGGTTTTCCGTGCTTTGCTGGGCGAAATCCGCGAGCCCCTTCGGGGTTGCCTCCTTGAGGATGATGTATTGGGCCAGTTTGGCATCGAGTGAGTTGCTGGAAAGGAGGCCGCTGACCCCCACAGCATCCATCGCCTTCCACGTAGCGGCCAATGCCTTCTCATGTACCTGCTTGGCGGTTTCCGCAGCTTTGATCGCTTCCGGCAATTTGACCTTGGCCTCTTCTACTTCTACCTTGGCCTTCTCGATTGCGGCTTTGAGCCGATCAATATCGCCCTGCCGGCTTTTGAGAAAGCTTTCCGCAGACTGGAGCACTTTCATTCGTTCCGGATCCTCCTCGCCTCTTGCCCGTGCCCGTGCCAGATTCTCCTGAGCGTCCTCAAGGGTTTGGGGAGCGTATTTCAACTGGTCCTCCAGATCGCGGAGTCTGCCCTCGGCACCCTGCAATCTGGCAACTTCCCTCGCCTTGGCGGTGGCTTCTTTTTCCGGTCCTTCCTCTGCGAGGATGGCCTGTTGCCATGCGGCGAGTTTTGCGAGCTTGGGGATTGCCCTCTCGAGTTCCGCCTTGAGGGCGGTTTGAATCGCCGTGTATTTGGACTCAAGCGCCTTGCCGGCCTCGCTGAGTTCAACGGCGGGTGCAGGATTCTTATCAGCCGCCTGTACGGGTGCAGCGACAACAACCAGCATGCCTAACATTGACAATACATACGCTTTCATATTCATGTTCCAACTCCTCATTTCGATGTTCCTTCTTTTCAATATATTGATCATCGTGCCCATAGCGTGTTATTGCTTGTCACACACCAGCGCCTCTGCAAACGCCTTGCCTGTCCGGCAATGAAACTTTGCGGAACCCCAGTAATGGTACCATGCATCGGAGACGCCGACCTCGAGCAGCTTCGCCTCTTCCGGCGTGAGGAAGCTGTTGGTCAGATCCTTTTCCAATCCCCAGATTTTTCGCTGCAACCACCTTGTATTGCCTTTCGCTGCTTTCATCTCCTCTCTCGCCGCCTCTAGTTCCTTCTTGATCTCGGTAGACTTGGCTTCGTATTTATCCTCCTGCTTCGACTTCTGCTGTATCTTTGCCATGATGGGATCAATCTCCTCGGGCCAGAAGTTCTCCGTGAGCACATTGATGACGTTACCCTTGAATTCAGGCAGCTCTGCCGTAGCGGCCTGCGCTTTACGAAAGGCCACAATGTTTCCCTCCGCATTTTTGCCGCCCATCCCGAACACTCCTACCACGAAGGGCATCTTCGGGGCATTCAATTCCTTGCGGATATCCCGGACGAAGCAGCCCAGCAGACGCGTGTACTCCGAGTAATCCTTCAGGCCACCCTTGCCGGCCTTGGGGTCAACGTTGGGATAATTGCCGCCGATGAAATCATTGTACCCCTGAAGCCAGGCAAAGCCCGCAACCTCATAGCCGGCTTCCGGGTCATAGGCTGGGTGGAAGCGCTTCGGATCCGCAAGGACCATTTTTACGTATTCCATCATCCAGCGGTACTGATAGCCGACCTCCTCGAGGTTCTTCGCCTCGGCAGCCTCCACATCCGCGCCTTTCGCCTTCATCTGCGCGATCGTTTGCTCGCTAAGCGGTAAAGGCCCCGCGCTCGGCGGTCGGAACTGCCGGAACAGGTCCCTGCCGCCCCGAGCAGCCTTGATGATGAGGATCGGCTCTCCAAGCATTTTGTGCATATAGATCCCGAAGGCATATTCAGGACCTATATTGCGGCCATTGCCACCGCCATAACCAGCCTCCAGCTTGCCGAATCTCTCCTGAGGGGCTTTGGGCCCTTCTCCGTCGCCAGGCTTGCAAATATAGACATCGTCGCAGACCACAGGTTTGCCGTCTTTATCCAGGAGATCCTTGAGCATGGGCGCCGTCACAGGATCCATGCCTATAGCAGGAAATGTATTTGTACTGGCCATGCCCACCATGTTGGACTGCCCAGACAGTATGAATACCTTGAGTGGTTTCTTTTGGCCGCTGAATGCCGCACTGCTCACCAGCAGGATACAAGTCGTTATACCCACTAACTGTTTTACGCACTTCTTCATCCAATCTCCTTCCATTCGAATAGCCTCAGGGTTATTCCGTGATTCCATGATTACTGTCTACTGATCACTGCTCACTTCCCTGGACTCAGCGTAAAGGTGCCAACCGTCACCCGGGCCGGGCCGTGGAACTTCAATACGTTCTTGCCCGCTGCGAGCTCTATTTCGACCGGCGCAGTCTTTTCCCACAGGCCAATCGTATAGGGCAGCGCCCACTCAACGGGTGTCCCGCCATTTGCCGTCACGGAAAGGCGCTGGTCCCATTTGGGCGTCACAACGCTGGCGGAGAGTTGATATTTTCCAGCCTTGGGTGCATCGAAGGTATATTCAAATGTATCCCCTTCGTTGCAGTAACGCGAGAGGTGCAGGCGCGTTTCGCCTGACTTCTTGTCTTTCACGAAAACAATCCGTTCTGTGACACCCCCATGATACAGGAACGTTGTGCTCTCCGTGGGACTGCTGCAGGCTGCCGAAGGAATGGTGATTACACCCTTGGCATCGACCGTGATCTTCCCTGTCGCCGCAGGTGCTTTCTCGGCGACGGACGGAGCGGTCGAGGGTTTCGAAGCCTCCAGTTGGGCGATGATGCGCCGTTGCTCATGCAGTGCCAGATCACTCCAGAAAGTGGGCTTCACAATCTCTCCCGGTTTTGACGGCGTTGGGCCTCGGGTCTTGCCGCTGTACGTAATGAGCCCCGACTTCCGCGCCTCGCCCACGACGGCGCCAATCCATTGCGCTCGCTTGACCTTCAGGAACGCGGTCGCCTCTTCACGAGCCTGACTGCTGGCCAGTAAATTGACATCCGCACCATAGGGCCTGGGCCTGCCATAAAAGAACGCATAATAGCCGCGGTTCGACGGCCCCCACCCGCCACCCAGCCTGGTTTTCCAGCCGTCAGGATGCCAGTGCGCCACCGTTGAGTGCCCGGGCTCCACCCGTTCCACGGCGGGCACACCAAACGACTGCAGGACGAACCGTCCGAAGAAACCACGTCGCCCGCAGATTCCACCGTTGGCCAGGATATTCTGCATCGCGCCGAGGTTGGGGCGGTCTTCCTTGACCATCGAGCTGTTATAGTAAAGCTCCTTTTCGACCACATCCACATACAATGAGGTGTCGTTATCGTCGCCAGGGATGAAGTCAGGCCGGAAGGCACTGAGCATCTCGCGCCCCCAAGCCAGGATCGTGTCGGGATTGGGCGAATCCACAACCATGATAAGGCTCCAGACGTCCAGGTCCTTGAAGCCCGGCTGGAGCTCACCGGCCAAGTACCATTTCTCATAGTTCAAATAGCGTTTCACCGGATTAACGACTATGGAATCCTGGTCGGCCGACGCCATATCCTCAGCGCTCAAACGGATAATGTCGGTTGACGCTTTCCAGAGCCCCAGGGGCACCGCATGCCGAAGGCTGACCGCCACCGCGAGCCGCTGGAAGAGACCCTCTTTCGCCCTTGAACTGGCTTTCTGGATGTCGGTGTAGATCTTCATGGCCTCACCGTATTTCCCGGATTCGGGGCCATCCGCGACGAGCATTTGAATCATCAGTTCCTTGTTGTCGAAAAGCTGCTGAATCAGCTTTTCATGCTCGGGACTCTGCTGGGCGAATTCCGCCAAGCCTCGCGAC
The DNA here is from genome assembly GCA_020048935.1 of bacterium. Classification (GTDB taxonomy): domain Bacteria; phylum Verrucomicrobiota; class Kiritimatiellia; order UBA8416; family UBA8416; genus UBA8416. Next base: position 7,306 of record JAIFLS010000084.1, read on the forward strand.
GTTGCGTCATTGATGACCATGAACTGCGCCAACTTCCCCTCCAGTTTGTCGCTGCTCAACACTCCACTCATTCCCAGCGCATCCATCGCCTGCCACGTGGCCGCCATGGCCTTTTCATGCACCCGCTTCGCTTCTTCAGCTTCCTTCATTGCTGCAGGCAGCAGTTCTTGCGCTTCCTTAAGGGCAATCTTCGCCTTTTCGATGCTGCCCGGCAGCGCATCAAATTCCTTCTGCCTGCTCGCCAGGAACGTCGCCGCAGATTGCAGCTCCTTCTCCTTCTCTGGATTATTTTCCCCCCTTGCCTTGGCCCGCTCCACTTCTTCCTTTGCGCCATCAAGCGTCTGGGGACCCAATTTCTGTTTCTCTTCTAAATCCCGAAGGCTAACCGCGGCCCCCTGCATCCTGGCAACAACGCCAGCCTTGGCGGCCGCCTCCTTGGCCGGGCCTTCTTCCGCGAGGATGGCCTGCTGCCAGATGGCGATTTTCGCAACGTCCAGCTTGGGCAACACCGCCTCGATCTCCGCCTTGAGCGTCGTTTGGATGGTGGTGTACTTGGACTCAAGCGCCTTGCCGGCCTCGGTGAGTTCAACGGCGGGTGCAGGATTCTTATCAGCCGCCTGTGTCAGCGCCGGCGCAACAACTAACATGAACAACATTGATGCTGCATATGCTTTAAAATTCATTTGATTTTCCTTGACAATCTGGTTCGTATCCCTGTTGTAGCCGGACTTAGGCCGACGTCCCCTTTTCCGATCACCCGAACGCGCCCCTCCGTGGCGCGGCTACAGCCCCCCTGATAACTGATGACTGATTACTGTGCCTACTCCTTCAACCTCGCATCGAGGTTGAAGTCAAAACCGCCGTTGTAGACAACCAGGCCTCCCGCGCCCCAGCGCCAGTTATGGCGTGTCGTGATCGCGAGTTTATTCTCGCCGTTCTTCAGGTGCTTCAGGGCCGCAGCCTTGAACTCCTGCTCAATATCGCCTGCATCTACCGCGCCGTTGATCTTGGCAATTAGCTCACCGTTCAGATAGATCTGCACATTCTGCTGCCGCATGATCCAGGAACGGAGACGGAGGCCATCGAACCGGTCCTTGTCGTCGACCTTAAAATTCGTGCGCAAGAGCGCCGTGTGATACATGCGCCACGATGTCGGCAAGGTTGTTTCCAGCCATTGCGAGTCATCGAATTTTGGCTTGAACCAGTCCGCCGGAGCCTGGTTCATATCTTCGATCACATTGAGCTTCCAGGTGCTTGCCTTCTCGAGTTTCGATGTGAGTATTGGGACTTTATTGACCCCCATCTGTATCTTCTTCGGATCCTTAACCTGATTGTCCATGACCAGGCATTCCCATAGGCGGGGTTTCTCCGCTGGCTCTGTCGTCGCGGCCTTCGCCATCGGAGGTGCCTTCACATCGGCGAGCTTGGCCTCAAGCGCCGTAACTCGTTCATCGCCAACGGGAAGAACGCCCTGTAATCCCGCAAGGAATGTCTTGGCTTGCCAAAGATCTCCGGCGTCCACAAGCTTCTGCATGCGCGCCAAATCCGCCTCTATACTCTGCTGCATCTCCTTGGCGGCGCGCGCAAGGTATTCAACGGTAGGCATGTCATTCAGGCTGACGCTGCCGCTCGAGATCAGCTCATTGACGAGTTTCTCGCAGCCGGCATAGTCCTTCTTCCAGTACGCATCCAGGGCTGGCTTAAGCATCGCAGGAGCGTTCGTCGCGAATGGCG
>JAIFLS010000018.1 GCA_020048935.1 bacterium
AGGATGTGTAGTGTTTTACGGCCCCCGTCGCTGATCACTATCACACCATGCGCACACGAGGTGCTACTGCGATTAAGGAAGCCTGTACTCTCGTCCAATGTTTGTGCGCGAACGCCTAGGCGTCCGCTGTCACTCCAGGAGCAGTCACCTTCTTGCCTACCCACTCGAGCAGTGCCATCTCGGAGCCGTCGCCACCGCGGCGGCCGAGCTTGAGGACACGCGTGTAACCTCCCGCACGCCCCTCGCAGAGCGGCAGGATATCGCTGAAAAGCGTATCCACCACATCCTGGCGATGCAGCAGCGCCATCGCCTGCCGCCGTGCCGTGACGTTCGCTGCCGGTCCCGCCGCCGCCTTGCGGGCGATGGTCACCATTTTCTCAGCGGCAGACCGAGCGATCTTCGCCTTCTGGACCGTCGTCGTGATGCGACGCTCCTTGATCAGATTGCCTACCAGTCCCTCCACAAGCGCCTTGCGATGTGAAGAACTCCGTCCAAGTTTTTTCCTAACTGCGCGATGCCGCATAGCCCGCCCCCAATCCTACAATTATTTTCCAAGTAAATCTGAGTCAATCGCCACACCAAGCCCAAGCCCGAGTTCCTCAAGCTTCGCCTTGATCTCATTCAACGACTTCTTGCCGAAGTTACGGTATTTGAGCATGTCCGCTTCCGTCTTCAAGGCCAGTTCGCCGACCGTCGTGATATTCGCGTTGTTCAGGCAGTTCGCCGCACGGACACTCAACTCGATCTCGTTGACGCTCATTGCCAGCTTGTGCCGCAACTCCTCGCGCTGCGAGTTCTCTTCCTTCACGTTTTCCTCGAACTCGACCTCCTGCTTGTCGTAATTGACAAATACATCCAGGTGGTGGCTCAGGATCGCCGCCGAGAGCTTCAGCGCCTCATCCGGCGAAACCCGCCCGTCGGTCCATACGTCAAGCACGAGCTTGTCATAGTCCGTCCGCTGCCCGACACGTGTGTTGCCCGTCGTGAAGTTCACGCGCCGCACAGGCGAAAAAGCCGCATCAATCGGAATCCGGCCGATCTCCTGCTGCGGGGCCTTGCTCCATTCCGCCGGCCGGTAGCCGCGGCCAACCTCGAACTCAAGCGTCATCTTCAGGGTGATCGCATCCGAAATTGTCGCGATGTGCAGATCCGGATTCAGGACCACGCCATAGTCACCCAGGTCGAAATCACCGGCCGTGACCTGACCAGGCCCCTTGACGGCAACCTGTATCGTGCGCATCTCGCGGACATCGGTCTTCACCAACACCTGTTTCAGGTTGATGATGATATCCGTCACATCCTCGAGGATTCCCTCGATGGCACAGAACTCGTGGTCGGCACCCTCGATACGCACCGCCGTGATGGCCGCGCCTTCGATCGATGACAACAGCACACGGCGCAATGAATTGCCGATCGTGCGCCCATAACCGATTTCAAACGGCTCCGCAACAAACTGCGCATACAGGTTCGTTGCCGATTTTTCTTCCTTCACAACCCGCTTGGGCATCTCAAATCTGCTTACTCTAATGGGCATCGCTATATCCTTCTGATTGTTTGGCCGCTATATCGGGGCGGACCGTTTCATTCAAATACCAAAACAAAACTCGAACGGCACTTACACACGCCTGCGTTTGCGAGCCCGGCACCCGTTATGAGCGATCGGCGTCACATCCACGATCAGGGAAACGCCAAGACCGGCCGACTGAAGCCCGCGAACAGCGGATTCCCGCCCGGCGCCAGCCCCCTCTAGACGAACCTCGACTTCATGCATTCCCTTGCCCGCCGCGACACGCCCCGCCTCCTGCGCCACCATCGTGGCCGCGAACGCCGTGCTCTTGCGCGACCCCTTGAAACCGGCGCGCCCCGCGCTGCTCCAGGAAATCACGCCTCCCTTCGGATCGGTGATCGCCACCTGCGTATTGTTGAAACTCGCCTTGATGTGCGCAACGCCCACGGGAATGCTGCGGCCTCCGCGAATCTTCTTGCGCACCACCGGGAGCTCCCCTTCTGCCAAGCCATCGCCAAGAATGTCCGCCGCCGTCTCCACCGGCGCATCCTTCACTGCCGCCTCGTCCTGCTTCATATCCGTATCTTCGGCCATACCATCTCTCCTTACAAGAACCAGAATCCTTAAGAACCGCTACTTCTTCACGGCGGCGCGCGCCTCTTTGCCGCGCACGGCACCAACCGTCCGCCGCGGCCCCTTGCGCGTCCGCGCATTCGTGCTGGTCCGCTGACCACGCACGGGAAGACCACGACGGTGGCGCAATCCGCGGTAGCTGCCAACGCTGATCAGGCGACGGATATTGGAGGTCACCTCGCGACGAAGATCACCCTCCACGCGATAGCCGCCCTGGATAACCTCGATGAGCGCACGCAACTCTTCAGACGTCAGATCATCCGCCTTCTTCGCCGGATCCAGCTTCGCCTTCTCGAGAATCTCCAGCGACGTTGCCGGACCAATTCCGTAAATGTAACGCAGCGCGTACTCGATACGCTTGCGTCCCGGTATATCCACACCTAGTACTCTCGGCATTCCAACTCTCCTTAACGCATTCATTCGCCGTGCCGGCACATCGCCGCCCTGGCCGCACCCGCCAACCACGGGCGCATTCAAATTACCCCTGCCGCTGCTTATGCCGCGGATTCGTGCAGATCACCCGCACCACACCCTTGCGCCGGATCACCCGGCACTGCTCACACATACGCCTGACTGATGTTCTGACCTTCATCGCTATCCCTCGGAAAATTTAAAAAAGCTCCACACCTTACACATAACCAGACGGCAAGTCCAACAAAAACTACACCGTCAGAATCTCGGGCCCCGCGCTGCTGATCGCCACCGTATGCTCGAAATGAGCCGAGGGCTTGCGATCACGTGTCCGGACCGTCCAACCATCCTCCATCACCTTCACGGCCGCCTTGCCCATGTTCACCATCGGCTCGATCGCCAATGTCATCCCCGAGCGCAGCAAGCCCCCCTTACCCGGCTTCCCGTAATTGGGAATCTGCGGATCCTCATGCAGCTCGCGACCGATACCGTGCCCGACAAAGTCCCGTACCACGGTAAATCCGGCCTTTTCAACCATCGACTGCACCGCGTGCGATATATCGGAAACCCGATTCCCGCAAACAGCCTTCTCCACCCCGGCCTGCAACGCCATCTGGGTGACCCTGACCAGCCTTATCCAGTCCGGATCGGTCACTCCGACCATCACCGTCGTCGCCGTATCCCCATAAAAACCGTCTATCAGCACCCCGATATCAAGACTGACGATATCGCCGATCTCAACCCGCCGCGGCCCCGGAATCCCGTGCACGACCTCATCGTTGACCGACACGCAGATAGTGCCCGGAAACCCTCTATACCCCAGAAACGCGCATTCCCCTCCGGCCCGCCGAATCAAATCCGCCGCATGCGTGCCGATCTCCCGCGTCGTCACCCCGGGCCGAATCCAGCTGGCGACCTCATCGCGCACCCGCGCAGCCAGTCGGTTACTGACACGCATACGCGCCAAATCATCCTTGGTCTTGATCACGACCATAAATGCTCATGCCTTCCGGACACGGAACCGCCCCGGCCGGCAATCAACCTTGCCGACCACGGATCTTACCCCGCTTCAGGAACCCGTCATAGTTGCGCATCACCAGATGCGATTCGATCTGACGAACCGTATCCAGAGTGACGCCGACAATAATCAGCAAGCTGGTTCCACCCATGAAATCCGCCACGATCGCCGGCACATCGAAATTCTGCGAAAGCACACCAGGCAAAACCGAGATAACCGTCAGGAACAGGGCTCCAACCAAGGTCAACCGCGTCATCGTCATGTCCAGGAACTCCGCCGTAGGCCGCCCCGGTCGAATTCCGGGAATGTAGCCACCGCTCTTTTTCAGGTCATCCGCGATCTGCAGCGGGTTGAACTGCGTAGCCACCCAGAAATACGAGAAGAACAGGATCATCGCCCCGAAAACGGCTAAATACAAAACCGATCCCGTCTGCAGCATCGCCCCGATATCCCTCGTCTGCGGGATCTTCATCAGGATCGCCGCCGGAAACACCAGGATGGCCGAAGCGAAAATGATCGGCATCACGCCGGAATAATTGATCCGCAACGGCATGTACGTGTTCTGCCCACCATACACTTTCTTCCCCACCACGCGCCGAGTCGTGTGGATCGGGATCTTGCGCAGCGCCTCGGTCAACGCTACCGTGCCCGCCGTCACCAGGAAGACCATCGCCACTAGACCGATCGCTTCAAACGGCCCGAACAGCGCCTCGCCACCAACGCCCGAGAACAGGTTGACCGCCGCACTGACCGCCGCCGGAAGGCCGCTGATAATGTTGATCGTGATCACGATCGATATGCCATTGCCGATCCCGCGCTCGGTTATCTGCTCACCCAGCCACATCAACAGCATGGTTCCTGTCGTGGTCGTCAGCACGGTCAATAGCCGGAAACCCCAGCCGCTCATCGCGGGCGATACAATCTGGTCCCCGCCCGGCAATCCGCCAAAGCCCTGTTCCAGCGTCAGCGCCAGCAGGAAACCTTGCACCAGGCAGATCACCAGCGTCAGGTAACGCGTATATTGCGTGATCTTGGCACGCCCCGTGTCGCCTTCGCGCGCCAGCCGCTCCAACTGCGGAATAACCGCCGTCATCAACTGGATGATGATCGAGGCGCTGATGTAAGGCATGATGCCTAGCGCGCCGACCGCACACCGTCCCAATGCACCACCGCTGAACAAGTCAATCATGCCCATGATGCCGCCACCGGCCTGCTCGGCAAGGCTGTTGATCACCATCTGCAACGCAGCGGCATTCACGCCCGGCGACGGCACAAGCGCAATCAACCGGCAGACGAAGATCAGTCCCAGCGTGAACAGGATACGCTGCCGCAGCTCGGGAATCTTGAACGCATTGAGAAAGGCTTTAAGCATAGGACCTACACCACCTCGCAAACACCGCCAGCCGCCTCGATCTTGGCTTTCGCATTGGCGCTGAACGCCTGCGCCCTGACCGTCAGCTTCTTGTCGATCTCACCGCGCGCCAGGATCTTGATCCCGTCGGCGTTGCCGTTAGCCAGCCCCGCCTTGCGCATCGCCTCCGGATCGACCGTCGCCCCGTCCTCGAATTGCGCCAGGTTCATCAGGTTGACGCCAATAAACTCGACCCGCGCCGGATTCTTGAAACCGCGCTTCGGCAGACGCCGGATCAGCGGCATCTGGCCACCTTCGAACGCCAGTTTATGCTTGTGACCCTTGCGCGCCATCTGGCCCTTGTGGCCCTTGCCGCTGGTCTTGCCCTTGCCCGAGGCCATACCACGCCCGAGCCGCTTGCGCCGATGCTTGGCACCTGGCGTATTTGTCAGTGAATGCAAATCCATTTTCAATCCTCCGCCCAACGGGCTATCTCATTTAGAGCGCCAGGCCGCGCACCCTGGAAATCTCGTTTCGCGAACGCAACTGATCCAGCGCGTCAACCGTCGCTTTGACCACGTTGACCTTGTTGTTGCTGCCCAGCGATTTCGCCAGCACATCCCGGTAACCGGCAACCTCAAGCACCGCGCGGGCACCGCCGCCGGCAATGACACCGGTACCCGGCGCCGCCGGACGCAACAGGACACGGCCACCATCAAACTCGCCAATCACCTCATGCGGGACCGTCTTCTCGCGCATCGTCACTTCGAACATCGACTTGCGGGCGATCTCGCCGCCCTTGGTGATCGCATCGGCGACCTCATTGGCCTTGCCGAAACCATAGCCGACACGTCCTTCCCGGTCACCGACGACCACGATCGCACTGAAGCTGAACCGACGACCGCCCTTGACGACCTTGGAACACCGGTTGACGAACACAACGCGCTCCTCCAGCATCCCCGGCGCGTTTTCCTTGACATCCGCTTTGCTCACTTAGCCTCCTTCACATTCGTCAACCCCGTCTCCAGCACGCCGTCGACAATCGCCTTGACCCGTCCGTGGAAGCGATAGCCGCCACGATCCACGACAAAACGGCTCAGGCCCTTGGCGCTCGCCGCCTCGCCGAGCCGCCGCCCCAGCGCCTGCGCCGTCTCCACACGGGGATTCCCGTCCTGGAGACTGTTGGCGGACACCAGCGTCACGCCGGCATCATCATCAATCATCTGCACATACATGTGCCGGGTCGATATCATCATCGACAAACGCGGGCACTCCGCGCTGCCGCTGACCTTTGCGCGAACACGCGTATGACGCCGAGCCCGCAACTCTTTCCGTGTCTTGACTTTCATACTCAATCCTTACTCTATGCGCTAGGAAACGGTCTTGCCAACCTTGCGCCGCACCTTCTCGCCCTTGTATCGCACCCCTTTACCCTTGTAGGGTTCCGCCGGGTAAAACGAACGTATCCGCGCCGCCACGTCACCAACCTGCTGCTTGTCCGCGCCGCTTATGACCAGGGCGGTGTTATTGGTCACCGCAACCGTGACCGCGTCCGGAACCGTGTACTCCACCGGTGAGGCAAAGCCGAGCGACAGGCTCAGCTTCTTGCCGCTGAGCGCCGCACGGAATCCAACCCCCTGGATCTCCAGCTCCTTGGTGTAGCCGGTGTTCACGCCGGCGATCATATTGGCCACCAGGCTGCGGGCCAGCCCGTGAAAGGCCTTCTGCGAATCGCACTCGCGGCTCATCTTCAGCGCAGCCCCGTCCAGCGACGCCTGTATCCCCTTCGGCAGCACCAGCGACAGCGTCCCCTTCGGACCGGTCACTTCAACTAGCGTACCCTTGACCGACAGCTTCACGCTCCCCGGCACCTCAATCGGCTTCTCTCCAATTCTCGACATGACTTATCCCCCGAAAATCACCAGATCGAGCAGAGGATTTCCCCGCCCGTGTGCTTTGCCTTTGCCTCTTTATCAGAAATCACGCCCACCGACGTACTCAGGATGGCCGTTCCAAGACCGTCGAGTACGCGCGGTATATCCGCGGATGCGCTGTAACGCCGCAGTCCGGATTTGCTGACACGCTTCAACCCGCGGATCGCGGGCTCCATCCCTTCGCTGTAGCGCAGATGCAGCGTCAGCGTTTTCTTGAGCTCGCCCTCCATGCGATAGTCATTGATGTAACCCTCGGCCTTCATCACCCGGGCGACATCCGACTTCAACTTGGAGCCTGGCATGGTCACTTGCTCCCGACCGATTGCGACCGCATTCCTGATGCGCGTCAGCATGTCCGATATTGGATCCCCAATCATAACCGCTCCTCGCTACCAACTGGCCTTGATCACGCCGGGAATCTGCCCTGTCGAGGCCAGCTCCCGAAAACAGATTCGGCAAAGATGAAATTTCTGCATGTATGCCCGCGGACGACCGCAGCGCTCGCAGCGGGTATATCCGCGCGATTTGAACTTGGGTACACGACCCGCCTTAACAATCAATGATGTCTTTGCCAATGTTCATCCTCCGTTACTGACTATGACGCGAACGGCATCCCCAGAAGCGAAAGCAGCTCGCGCGCCTCCCCGTCCGTCTTCGCCGTCGTAACAATTGTAATATTCATCCCCTGCACCGCACCACTATGGTTCGGATCGATCTCAGGGAAAATCGTCTGTTCCTTCAACCCCAGCGTGTAACTGCCGCGCCCGTCGAAGCCCTTCGATGCCACTCCGCGGAAGTCGCGGATACGCGGAAGCGCCACATTCACCAGCCGGTCAAGGAAATCATACATCCGGTCCTGGCGCAGTGTCACTTTCGCGCCGATGCTCATCCCCTCGCGCAGTTTGAAATTCGAGATACTCACGCGCGCCTTGGTCACAACCGGACGCTGCCCCGTGATGGCGGCCAGATCCTCAACGACCGTCTTGAGCTTGTCCTTGTCCGCGCAACCCATGCCCATGTTGACCACGACCTTGGTCAACTTTGGAACCATCAGCGGGTTGCCCAGACTGAACTTCGCCTTCAGCGCCGGCACCGCCACTGTCTTGTACTTTTCTCTCATCGTTGCCATAACGCCCTCAATCCTCAATCAAACACGTGGCTGCTAGCCTTGCTTTTACGAACACGCTTGCCATCGTCAGTCACCGAGCTGACGCGCACGCCCTTCTTCACCGCCGGGTCGTAAGGCATCAGGTTCGAAAGCGCGATCGCCGCCTCGCGCTCCACCATGCCACCCTGGGGATTCTTCTCCGACCGCTTGATCGTGGAGGTCCTGACTTTCAGTCCCTCCACATAAGCGCGGCCTTTCTCACGATCGACCCGCAGCACGCGACCGGTCTTGCCGGCATCCACGCCCGCGATCGAAACGACTTCATCACCTTTTTTTATCCTGCAGATACTCACGTGTCCCCTCACCCGCTCTTGCGACTAAAGCACCTCTGGTGCAAGCGATACCACTTTCATATAATTCATCTCGCGCAATTCACGGGCCACCGGCCCGAAAATCCGCGAACCGATCGGATTCTTGTTCGCGTCAATAAGCACAATGGCGTTATTGTCGAACCGCAGCTCGCTCCCGTCCCGGCGCTTCAGCGGATGCTTGGTGCGCACGACCAGGGCCGTGCAGACCTGGCCGTGCTTGATGGCCCCGTTGGGAGTCACCTCCTGCACCGCCACCTTGATGATGTCGCCGATGTACGCATAGCGCTTGCGCTGCCCCAGCACCCGGAAACAACGTGCACGCCGAGCCCCCGTGTTGTCCGCCACCACGAGCATGGTTTGTTCCTGTATCATGACCCATCCCCCGGAAAACGCCCTCAGGCGCTCTTCTCTGTTACTTGCGACAGGCGCCAGCGCTTCATGCGGCTCAGTGGACGCGACTCCACGATCACCACCTTGTCCCCGACTCCTGCCTCGTTGTTCTCGTCATGCGCATGAAACTTGCGCTTCTGACGGATGATCTTACCGTAATCCACATGTGCCTTGCGGGTCTCGGTCTGCACCACAACGGTCTTGTCACCGCTGCGGCTGACCACCACCCCGTGCATCGTCTTGCGGTTCCCGCGTGTACTGTCTTTCACTTCATCCATGGTGCTTCACACCTTCCTGTTCCCGCATCAGTGTCTTGATCCGCGCAATATCCCGGCGCAGCGCACGAGCCTTCAGCGGATTGTCCGCCGCATCGGCCACGTCCTTGCGGACCTTCAGCATAAACAGCTCCTGCCGTTTTTCCTCGTACGCCTCGCGCAGTTCCTCGGCACTGCGATCTCTCAGTTCGGCTGCTTTCATATCGCTTACTCTAACCCTTGCCATCCGTTAATCAATTCTCGCCCCGCCGCACAAGCCGCGTCCGCAACCCGAGCTTGGCATCCGCCAGCCGCAGGGCCGCCACCGCCACTTCCTCAGGTACGCCGGCCACCTCGAACAGGATCCGCCCCGGACGGATAACGGCCGCCCAGTATTCCGGATTACCCTTGCCCTTGCCCATGCGAACCTCAATCGGCTTCGTCGTCACCGGCTTGTCAGGAAACACCCGGATCCACAACTTTCCCTTGCGCTTCATGTGGCGGTTGATCGCCACACGGCACGCCTCGATCTGCGTCGCCTTCAACCACCCGCGGCTCATGCTCTTCAACCCGTAATCACCGAAGTCGACCGATGTACCCGCCTTCGCGGACCCCGAACGGCTACCCTTCTGCACCTTGCGGTGCTTCGTCCTCTTAGGCATAAGTGGCATTGCGTACAGCTCCTCTCTTGCCCTTCACGGCCTCTTCCCGCTTCTTGCAGACCCACACCTTCACACCGATGCGGCCTGCCGTCGTCGCGGCCTCCGCAAACCCGTAATCAATATTCGCGCGCAACGTGTGCAGCGGGATCCGCCCCTCCTTGTACCACTCGACACGCGCCAGCTCGCTGCCGCCCAGTCGACCGGCCGCCCGGATCTTGATCCCTTCCGCCCCCAGGTCCATCGCCATTTTCATCGCCCGCTTCATCGCCCGGCGGAACGACACGCGCCGCTCCATCTGCTGGCCGATACTCGCGGCAATCAACTGCGCGTTGCAATCCGGATCGCGGATCTCCTGGATCTCGATGTAGATCTCCTTGCCGGTCATCTTCGCCAGATGCATGCGGACTTTCTCAAGCTCCTGGCCCTTGCGCCCGATCACGATGCCGGGACGCGCCGTATGGATGCTGATGCGGACACGGTTCGCATAACGCTCGATGTCGATCCGGGCCACCGACGCGCTGTCAAGACGCTCACGCACGACATCCCGAATGGCAAGATCCTCGTTCAGCATGTCGCCGAACCCTTTCTTGCCGGAGAACCAACGCGACCGCCAGTCCTTGTCGACGGTCACCCGAAGTCCGATTGGATTGATTTTTTGTCCCAAAACTGAATCCTCCTAAGCCGCAGCGCCAAAAGCCCGCATTATTTACCGAATTATTTACCGTCCGTCAAAACAATCTTGACGTGACACATCTTTTTCTCAATGTGGCTGACCATGCCGCGTGCCCGAGGCCAGAACCGCTTCATGCGCGGCCCCTCGTCGATCACGGCCTGCTTGACCCGCAGCGTATCCGCCGGCAGATCGGCATTGTTCTCCGCATTCGCGATCGCCGATTTCAGCGTCTTGCCGATCTGTACGGCCGCCTTGCGCTCGCCAACCGTCGTCAACTGCAGCGCCTCCGCCACCCGCAACCCCGTCAACTTGCGCGCCAGGTCACGTGCCTTCGACGGCGTCATTCTCACAAACCTACTGACTGCTTGTACTTCCATGGTTTACGTCCCGTCCCCTACTTGACTGCCTTATCCGTGTGAGACCCATGACGGCGGAACGTCCGTGTCGGCGCGAACTCGCCCAGGCGATGACCGACCATGTTCTCCGTTATGAATACCGAGATATGCTGTTTGCCGTTGTGAATCCCCATCGTGTGCCCGACAAACTCGGGCATGATCATCGAACGCCGCGACCACGTCTTCATCGGCCGGCGATCACCTGCACGATTCATCCGTTCGATCTTGCGCATCAGCTTCGGATCCACGTAGGGACCCTTCTTAATGGAGCGTGCCATAGTCTATTTTCTCCGCTTAACAATGAATTTGCTGGAAGGCTTGCGCCGACCGCGCGTCTTGCCGCCCTTCGCCAACTGCCCCCACGGCGAAACCGGATGCCCGCCACCGGACGTACGGCCCTCGCCACCGCCCATCGGATGGTCCACCGGGTTCATCGCAACACCGCGCACCGTCGGGCGGACGCCCCGCCAGCGCTTGCGCCCCGCCTTGCCCATGCTCTCGGAGCCATGCTCGGCATTACCCACCTGGCCAACAGTCGCCATGCAGCGCACGTTGATCATGCGGATTTCACCGCTCGGAAGCTTGATCTGCGCGAAACGCCCCTCGCGGGACATCAACTGCGCGCTTCCGCCTGCGCTGCGGCAAACCTTGCCACCCCGCCCCGGCTCAAGTTCTACATTGTGGATGAACATGCCCAGCGGGATCTTGGCCAGCGGCAGCGCGTTTCCAACCGTCGCTTCCGCCGCCTCGCCCGAGACAACCTGCACGCCGACCTGCAGCCGCGACGGAGCCAGGATATAGCGCTTCTCGCCGTCCACGTAATGCAGCAGCGCGATATTGGCCGAACGCCCGGGATCATACTCGATCGCCGCCACCTTGGCAGGTATATCCACCTTGTCACGCTTGAAATCGATCACGCGCAACTTGCGCTTGTGGCCGCCCCCGCGATGGCGGACCGTGATCCGGCCGGACGAGTTGCGCCCTGCGTTCTGCTTGGTGGAGCGAACCAGCGATCGCTCCGGCTTCGTCTTGGTAATTTCCTCGAACCCCGAAACGGTCGTGAACCGCATGCTCGGCGTCGTCGGCTTGTATTTCTTAAGTGCCATGGTTCCTCTTCTCTATCGCAACGTCTATCGCACTATGCCAAATCAATTTTATTGTCAGCCGCCAGTGTCACCACCGCACGCTTCCAGTCCGGGCGCTTCCCGAATTTCGCCGTCCGCTGACGTTTCTTCTTTCCTTCGTAATTCATGGTGTTTACCTTCGTGACCGTCACGTCAAACAATGACTCCACGGCCCGCTTGATCTCCACCTTGTTCGAATCCGAAGCCACCTCGAAAAGGTACTTGTTCGCCTCGCCCAGAAGCGCGCCCTTTTCCGTTACCTGCATCTTTTTGATGACCGAACGTGAATCCTTCATCACCCCGCCTTACTTCGCTAAACGCGCCATGAGCTGTTCCAGGCCTGCGCTGTTCGCCAGCACCACCGGATACCGCAGCAATTGATAAACATTGACATCGGCCGCACGAACCAGCTCTACCAGCGGAACATTCCGTACCGACAGCGCCAGGCCCCGCTCCACCGTATCCACGACAACCAGTACCGGACCCCTGAGCCCCTGAGCCTTGAGCAGCGCGGCAAAGGCCTTGGTCTTCGGTCCCTCGAATGCCAGGGGCTCGACAACCCGCACCGCGCCCGCGCTCAGCGCCTCGCTCAATGCACGCCGGAAAGCCAGCTTCGACACCTTCTTGTTCACCTTGACCGCGAAGTCGCGCGGACGGGGTCCGAACGTTGTCGCGCCACCGCGCCAGATCGTCGACTGACGGTAACCGGCACGCGCCCGCCCTGTTCCCTTCTGCTTCCAGGGCTTCTTCCCGCTACCCGCGACCTCGCCCTTCTGCAGGGTGCAGGCCGTCCCGGCGCGCCGCGCGTTCGTCAGCGCCACCACCGCGTCATGCACAGCCTGGGCACCCTTCTCCATCTCCAGCAGCCCCGCAGGAACTTCGATCTCCCCGGTGGCATTGCCGACTGCATTATATTTCTTCACCATACTCATGCCGCCCCTGCCTTCTTCAACGCCTTTTTCACGATCACCAGGCCGCCGTTCGCACCCGGTACCGCACCCTGCACCAGCAGCAGATTCTCCTCGCCGCGCACGGACAGGAGCTTGAGGCTTTGCTGCGTGACGCGCACGTTACCCATGTGCCCGGGCATCTTCTGCCCCTTCGCGACGCGGGCGGGATACGAACACTGGCCGATCGAGCCGATACGGCGCTTCGAATGCCCGCCGTGCGTCATGCGACCGCCCCCCGTGTTGAAGCGCTTGACCACGCCCGCGAAACCGCGACCCTTGGTCGTGCCAATCACATCCACATGACTGCTCCCCTCGAATAACGCAACCGTCACCTGCGAGCCGACAGCCGTCGTGTCGTCGCTGGCGCAGGCGAATTCACGCAGCACACGCTGCGGCTCCACCCCGGCCTTCGCATACGCACCCGCTTTCGGCTTGCTGACCCGCGACGCCTTCTGCGGCCCGTAACCGAGCTGTAGTGCATCGTATCCGTCATGCTCCTGCGTCTTGCGCTGCACGACGACACACGGACCCGCCGCGATAACGGTTACCGCCACACGGTGCCCGTCCGCATCATAAATCTGCGTCATCCCCAGCTTCTTACCAATCAGTCCGTTCATGATACCTTCACTCAAAGCTTGATCGTTATATCCACGCCCGCCGGCAAGTTGAGCTTCTTCAGCTCATCAACCGTCTTTGCCGTCGGCTCTATTATGTCCAGCAGCCGCTTATGCGTACGCATCTCGAACTGCTCCATCGATTTCTTATTCACATGCGGGCTGCGATTCACCGTGAACCGCTCAATCCGGGTCGGCAACGGCGTCGGCCCCGCGACTTGCGCCCCGGTCCCTCTCGCTGTGTCGATAATGTCTGTTACCGCCTGATCCAGTACACTGTGATCATACGCCTGCAATCGAATTCGTATGCGTTGTCCATCCATGCCTATATCACCTGTCCAATAACTCTTTTTGCAACGGCTCCGGCACAATATCGAACTGTACCGGCTCCATTGTGTAACTAGCCCGCCCGCGAGTCAGTGACCGTATCGCAGTCGAGTACCCAAACAACGCCGCCAGCGGTACGGTCGCGTGTACCGCCTGTATATCCCCTTTCGCGATCATGTCATTGACCTTCCCGCGCCGGCTGCTCACATCCCCGAGCACCTCTCCCATGTATTCGACCGGCGTGACGATCTCCAGGGCCATGATCGGCTCCAGCATCACCGGTGCCGCCGCCATCACAGCCTCCCGGAATGCCATTGTCGCGGCCGTCCGGAACGCCACCTCTGTCGAAAACTCCTGATCCAACCGGACATCCGTCACCCGGATATCCGCATCCGTCACCGCATATCGCGAAAGCACCCCTGTCATCGCCCCGTCCTGCAGCCCGCTTACGACGCTCGCACGGAACGGCTCCGGCAACAGCCGGGTACTCACCTCTATGCCTATCTCGTTCCCACCCCCGCGCTCCCGCGGCGACACGCTGACCGTCACCCCCGCCACGTGCCGCTGCCCGCCAAGATCGCGGTCAAACTGGTGTTCCCGAACCGCCTTTCGCGTTACCGTCTCCTGGTACGCGACCATCGGGCGTCCGGTGTTCGCCGCCACCTTGAACTCACGCAGCATCCGATCCTTCAAAATCTCCAGGTGCAGCTCACCCATACCGCTGATCACGGTCTGGCCCGTCTCCGGATCCTGCTTCACGATGCAGGTGGGATCCTCGTCCGCCAGCGACTGGATCGCGGCGGCGAGCTTGTCCTTGTCCGCCCGCGTCCTGGGCTCTACCGCCATGAACATGACCGGCTCCGGAAAACGGATCCGCAACAGCTCCACCGGATCATTCTCCGCGCACAGCGTGTCCGCGGTCGTGACACCCTTCAACCCTCCGACTGCCCCGATCTCGCCCGAACACAGGAAATCAACTTCATCGCGCGCATCCGCATGTACACGCATCAATCCCATGACCCGCTCGCGTTTCTGCGTCCGGGGATTGTATACGTTCTGCCCCTTTCTCAAGACCCCGCTGTAGATACGGATATACGCAATCCGACCGACATAAGGATCACTCGAAAGCTTGAATACCAGCGCGCTTAGCGGACCGCCATCATCGGCCTCGCGCCGCACCACCGCACCCGTCTTTGGATGATGGCCCTCCGTGGGCGGTACATCCAGGGGCGAAGGCAGGTACTGGACAACCGCGTCCAGCAGCGGCTGCACTCCCTTGTTCTTGAGAGCAGAGCCGCAGAATACGGGTATCATCTCGTTCGCAACGACAACCCGTCTGATGCCTGCTTTAAGGACGTCTGCAGACAAGTCGCCCTGCTCGAGATAGGCTTCCAAGACGATTTCGTCTTTTTCAGCAACCTTTTCAACAAGTTCCGCGCGGGCCGCCGTAGCCGCCTCGCGCAATTCATCAGGTATTTCCATCCGCTGGATCCGCATGCCTTGAGACTCTTCATCAAAGAGCATAGCGCGCATCTCCACCAGATCAACAACCCCTTGGAAGGCTTCTTCCTGCCCCCAGGGAATCTGCACGGCAACCGCATTCGCATGCAGACGCTCGCGCATTTCGGCAATCACTCGCGCAAAATCAGCCCCCATCCGATCCAGCTTGTTGACGAAGGCAATTCGCGGAACGTGATAGCGTTCCGCCTGACGCCAGACCGTCTCGGATTGCGGCTGCACACCGCCAACCCCGCAGAAAACCCCGATGGCTCCATCCAGCACCCGCAGCGAGCGTTCCACTTCGGCAGTGAAATCAACATGCCCCGGTGTATCGATGATATTGACCTGGTGATCCAGCCAATAACACGTCGTCGCCGCGCTGGTGATCGTGATCCCACGCTCCTTCTCCTGCACCATCCAGTCCATCACGGTGTTGCCGTCGTGCACTTCGCCAAGCTTGTGCACGCGTCCCGCATAGAACAGGATGCGCTCAGTCGTCGTGGTCTTCCCCGCGTCTATATGCGCAATGATACCGATGTTCCGTACACTGGACAAAGGACGGTCCCGGTCTTCCGCCTCGCGACGGGAGCCTGCGGAACCCTTGGATTTTTCCTTGTTGTCCAAGACGGCACCTGTACTTGTTTCTCGATGTCAAAGAACGAACGAAACCTGAACTACCACGCGTAGTGCGCAAAAGCCTTGTTGGCCTGCGCCATCTTATGCGTGTCCTCGCGCTTCTTGATGCAGGTGCCCTGGTTATTGAAGGCATCCTGCAACTCGATCGCGATCGCCTGCTCCATCGGCATTCCCCGGCGTGCAGACGAATACTGTACCAGCCAGCGAAGCGCCAGCGCCAACTGACGGCGCGGGTTGATCTCGACCGGCACCTGATAGGTGGCACCACCGACACGACGCGACTTCACCTCAACCCGCGGCTTGATGTTGTCGATCGCCTTGATCAGGATGCCGAGCGGATCCTGCGAGGATTTCTCCTCGATCCGTCCCATCGCCCCGTAAATGATCTTCTCAGCCGTGGTCTTCTTACCCGCCCGCATCACGTAGTTGATCACCCGGGCAACCAGCTCGCTGTTATACTTCGGGTCAGGAAGCACCTGCCGCCGTTCTGCTTTTCGTCTCCGTGCCATACGCTTCTAACCTCACCTGCGAGCGTCAGCTCGCCTTCTTACGCTTCACACCATATTTAGACCGGCCGCGATTGCGCTTGGCAACCCCCAGACTGTCGAGCGCACCACGGATAATGTGGTAGCGCACACCGGGAAGATCCTTCACACGACCGCCGCGCACCAGCACCACGCTGTGCTCCTGAAGATTATGCCCCTCGCCTCCAATATACGCGCTGACCTCGAACCCCGAGGTCAACCGCACACGAGCCACCTTGCGCAGCGCCGAGTTCGGTTTCTTCGGGGTCATCGTCTTGACCTGGAGACAGACACCACGCTTCTGCGGGCAACCCACCAACGCACGGGACTTGCTCTTCGTCTTGGGCGTCTGACGGCCCTTTCTCACTAACTGATTAATCGTCGGCATACCTTGCTTCCTCTACTTTTTGCAAACGGACGGACACTCTATCAAAACATGTATGGATAATTCAAGACTTATTTATCCCATAATTGATCAAATTTTCTCTCCGCTTCCTGGATATCGATCATATCCGCCTCCGCGATCGGTTCGGCCTTCTGCACCAGCCTGATCTTGTGATGCAACGGGAACCCGGTACCGCCCGGTATCAGATGCCCCATGATCACGTTCTCCTTGAACCCGCGCAGGTAATCCACGCGCCCCAGGGTGGCCGCATCACGTTCTCCTTGAACCCGCGCAGGTAATCCACGCGCCCCAGGGTGGCCGCATCGGTCAGGATGCGCGTCGTATCCTGGAACGAGGCCGCCGAGATGAAGCTGTCCGTCTCCAGCGATGCCTTCGTGATGCCCAGCAGCGACGGCGCCGCCTCGGCCGGGCGACGACCTTCGGCCATCGCCTTCTCGTTGACCTCGAGGAAGTATTGCCGCATCGCCTGCTCGCCCCACAGGAATTCCGTGTCGCCGGGATTGGTGATCTTGACCTTCCGCAGCATCTGGCGAACGATCACCTCGATGTGCTTGTCGTTGATATCCACACCCTGCAGCCGGTAGACCTGCTGGACCTCGTTGACGAGATACTCCTGCAGTTCCTGCGGTCCGCACGGTCCGCAAACTTCCAGGATCTCCTGCGGCACGACCGGTCCCTCGGTCAGTTGCTGGCCCTTGCGCACCCGGTCACCCTTGAAGACCACGATATGCTTGCCCATCGGGATCAGGTGCTCCTCGGTGTCCCCGCTCATCTCATCACGGATGGTCAGGCAGCGGCGTCCGCGCTGGTTCTCCCCGAAGTCCACAATCCCTTCGATCTTGGCGATCTCCGCCGCATCCTTCGGCATGCGCGCCTCGAACAGCTCCGCCACCCGCGGCAGACCACCGGTAATATCCTTCGTCTTGGATTCCTTCCGGGGGGTCTTCGCCAGCAGCGCGCCAGGCAACACCATGTCGCCCTCCTTCGCCACCGTATGCGCACCCGCCGGAATACTGTAGAAACCGAGGATCTCGGGGGACGACTTGCCCGCCGCCACAGTCTCGGCCTCGATGATGATCTGCGGGTGCAGGTTCTCCTTGCTGTCGAGGATAACCGTGCCGATCATGCCGGTGGCCTCGTCGACCTCCTTCTTGACCGAGACGTTCTCCACGAAATCATGGAACCGGATGCGCCCCTTCTGCTCCGCTAGCACGGGCACGCTGTAGGGATCCCATTTCGCCAGGCAGGCACCTTTCTTGACAGAACCGCCGTTCTCCACCTGTACGATCGAGCCAAGGCCCAGCGTGTAGCGCTCCACCTCATGCCCAGCCGCGTCAACCACGCTGATCGCGCCGTTCTTGTTGAGCACGACATTGTC
>JAIFLS010000104.1 GCA_020048935.1 bacterium
CAGGAGACCCCGCCTCTATGGTCTGAACCAGGATCTGGCGACTTTCGCTCGTCTCAACGGTCGGATCATAACGTTTGCCCTTGCCCTCTGGTCCACGGTAAACCCACGCCTGAACACCGGTCGGTCCAAGATTGAACCAGACCTTGCCATTCGGGGGCGCTTCCCCAGCCGTCAGATCCGGGACTGCAGCGAAAAGGGATGATGCCCCAAGCGAGCCAAACGCAACAAGAGTCATCAGCACGAGGGTTCTCTTCACGATACGGCTCATTATCATTGTTAAATTCCTTCCGTCTTCTCTATTCTTTAATGCCACATCCCGCTAGCACCGCCTGTGTTCGCTGCCGTATTTAACCGCTTCGTCCAGATACGCCTCGATATTCTCGAAAGGCGTGCCTGCTACAATTCCGTTGCCGGCCGCAATACACATATCAATTGTCATCGATTCATCTCCGCCAGCATTCATCTTTCAGGTTTAACATCGGCGCTTTGGGTCGGGTTAAAAGCGCAACGCGATAATGCTCTTTCCAGGCAGGGTAATCGTTTCTGCCTGACCATTGATTTCTACAGTTCCAGTCCTGGCCTGACCGCCGTTGTAGAGAAACACGACGATACTGGCGTCAGGATTCTGGAAGGCCACCACCCGTGCCAAAAAGCAGAAACCTTCGATACGCCGTGCGCCTAGTGAAAGGTTCTTTGAAATGAGGTTCATGACATGAAAGTCCGGGTTATAGACCACTTCATGTGTTGCTTCATCGACGGTGACCAGGGAGTTCTGCGTCCACTGTGTTGCTTCATCGACGGTGACCAGGGAGTTCTGCGTCCACCCCCACGTGCTGCGCTTGGTGTGGTTGAGAACCATGTTCCAGTAGGTATACGCCGAGCAGCCGGAGCACATACAATCAAGAAAACTCTCAAACAATGCAATGGCCTGCGGGGGGCTGTTCTGACCGTTGTAGCAGACGCTTTCCGTATGCATGATCTTCTTCCCGGGGTACAGGCGCACAAGGTCGGCCATATGCTCCGGATACCCATATTGGAAGCCGCAGCCATCCACTGCATTGCGAAACCCCTCATGACTCATGCAGCGATGGGATTGCAATCCGGTTATGGTGCGATAGGTGCCGCCCCATATGCCGGTCGTTAAGCCTGCATTCCTGAATGCCGGCTCTAGGTAGTTGACAGTAAACTCAACCATCTGCTCAGGCGGCATCGTGCATCCAGGAAAGCTCGCATCGGAGTCCGGTTCGTTCTGTATAAAAACCCGATCAATCGTCACGCCTTCGACGGCATAGCCTTCGACGAATTTCCGAAAGTAGGCGGCGTATGCCCTGTATGCGTCGGGGGTGTCTATGAGCCTGCCGCCACCGCCGTCGATTTTACCGGATGTCTTCAGCCATCCTGGCGGACTCCAGGGGGATGCATGGAACCGCAGTTCGGGGTTGAATTGCTGAGCCGATTTGATGAAAGGCAGAAGGGCCTTGCGATCCCGGTCAATGCTGAATTCTGTCATCGCGTAGTCGCCCGGATTGTCGTTCAAACTGTATGCTTCGGTTGCAAAATCACTTGAACCGATGGGCACACGGCAAAAGGAGAAACATGACTGGGGGAACGCCCCAAAAAGGTTACCCAGCACCTCGCTGCGCTTTGACTCAGGCAGTGAAGATAACGCCAGCCACCCCAACTCACTGAAGGATCCTCCCATGCCCTCGAACTCTTGAAATACGTGCTCCGTATTAACAAAGATGCGTAAATCATTATTGTTCTGATTGGGTTGATCCAGCCGGTTAAGCCAACTGACTGCTCGTATCTCATCTCTGGTGACGGCAGCCTCAAAAGTCGTTGTGTCGATAATGAATTTCATTGCTTCTTTTGCGGAATCGTCCTGGCCTTGTACGTCCCGTTCATCCATTCCCCATCGTCATAGTTCAGTTCATAGGGCGGCGCCTCGAACTCAATCTTGATGACGGGGGCCAAGTCACAGGGCGGGGTTTCCGGCAGGCCGGAGATCTTCCAACGTGCATTTCTCATCGGCTCCACCGTCAACGACTGCCCTGTGCTCATCAGTTCTGCCGAACGTATAGCCGGACCGACCTTTGAGATGACGATGTAATCGCCGGGGTAGTAGAAAATGGTCAGATAAGCTATATTACCGCGACTCGTGAACATGCCGTACTGGTAACAGGGGCCCTGAATGGTCTCTGTATAAATACCGCCTGGCGATGTGCCGTAGACCGCTTCTCCGTGAATTTTCAGCCAAATGCCGATGCGATCCAGTGCCTCCCTGTCGCGGGCGGGAACATAACCCTTTTCGTCGGGCCCGATATTGAATAGGAAGTTCCCTCCCAGGCGCACCGCCTCCATAAAGTTAAAAAGAACCTGTCCTGCGGTTTTGTCGGCGATGGAGTGGCGAATGTTGCCCCAGCCCGGAGAATTGTTGAGCGTCATGCAGGCTTCCCATGGGCGGCCAGCATCATCAGCACTGACATGCTGCTCCGGAGTCCCAAAATCACCCATATCCCCTCCTCCGCGGTTGTTGATCAGGATTCCCGGCTGGAGATCGCGGGCCATGTTGTTGAGCTCCACCGTGCGGTAAAAATCGGCTGCACCGGACTGGCCAACATCGCGGGCACGGTAGCCGACACTGCCGGGAGTGCGACTGCCAGGTACCCGCGGGGCGTCGTACCAAAGCACATCGATCTTACCGTAGTTGGTGAGGAGCTCGCGCACCTGTGCGTGGATTTTATCGACCATCTTTACCAGATCATCCGGGTGCTTCTCAGGCGCCCAGAACCCCTGCCAGCGCCAGTTGAGGATGGAGTAATAGAGCCCGACCCTGAGCCCACGCTTTCGAAGCGCTTCGACATATTCGGTGATCAGGTCGCGGCCCGGTCCGGTCTCAACCGCATTGAAGGAATCCGTCTCCGTTTTGAAGAGGCAGTAGCCATCGTGGTGCATAGTGGTCAGCACCACATATTTCGCCCCGGCACGGACGGCCTGGTCTGCTATCTGGTCAGCCCAGTCAGCGGCCGGATGGAATCTATTGGCAACATCGAGATACTCGTCAAACGGCATGAAATCGCGGGCCATGATCTGCTCCCCGCGCCCGAGGACACTGTAACACCCCCAGTGCACAAACATTCCGAACTTGGCTTCATGCCACCATTTCATTCTCTCTGTTGAAACTTGCGTCATAAACCAGCCCCTTTTTTTGTAACATGGACTAAACTGCAATCCGCCACTCAGTTAACCGGTCTCAGGGTTAGTGACTTCAGGCTAATGCCACCGAACTCAGGACCGGCAAATTTCCAGGCGTCCTTCTGAAAGTCAATACCCTCCGGGACCGTACGATTGAACGTAAGATTGTTCTTGCCTGCCTTCAACATTACCGTCACGGGGTTCGAATCACCCCATTTCCCCACCGTATACGGCATCGCAACGTTAACAGGCTCTTTGGCATCGTTAACTGTCAAGACAAAGAACTGGTCGCGATTGACGGTACAGGCTTTCACAACAAGGTCATACGTGCCGGCTTTTGGAGCCGTTACTTCATAAGCGAAAGGCTCCGGCACATCATAGCGCCGATAATGAAGCTGCTTGCCTCCATCGCGGCTGTTCATCATCACAATCTTCAGCGTGTTGGTTGTTGGAGAGGTGCAGGCAACCGCCGGAATAGTCATTGAGCCATCTTGATCTACCGTCATCTTCCTGTCATCAGCGGTTATTTCCGGCTTCATCAACTGCTCCGGGAATTTGGGACTTTCCTTGTTGCCGGCTTCAGCCATCCACGGAACGATCAATACTTCGGGCTTGTGCCAATCCGGCCTCTTCCCGCCCCTTTCGAGGCAAATAGCCATGGCCTTATTCAACGCTAAAGCGTTCCAGAGACCTCCGGTTTCTTCCGGCTTCATCCCGTCGATCCTGGCCTCCCCAAGAACATCGCCAGTCCATTGTGCACGGCAGACTTTTTCATAATCCTCCGGGTAATTGCGCGCTATCGCATGGATATGGAAATACCAGGCTCGCATCGATTCGACCTGATCAACAGTCCAGAACCCATTGACCCACGAGACGCCTAGAATCGAGTTCCAGCCATGCGGCGTCCAATAGAACATCGCTGTGTGGCTTCTAAGACGACCGCCCCAGACGGGTATGCCGAAGGAACGTCCCAGGCAGCGCCCGAAAAATGCCTTGGGGCCGCACACTCCACCCTTGTCGATCCACTGCTGCATAGCGGTGTACGGCAAGCTATCATCACGCTCCTGAGGCTTATGCCCAAACTCCGTGTTCATGAGTCCGACATAGCGCGGAATATACGCCTCAGGAGCATTGATCATGTCGGGGCGATAGTTCCAGAGCATTTCCCGCATCCAGAGCATGTCTTCTTCTGTATTAGGATCATTGACAATCTGCCGCATCAGCCAGATGGGGTGTTTGTCGAAATTTGAATCGAGCGCTTTGTCGAGGTATGATTTCTCGTAGAACGTATAGCGTTTGACCGGATCGACATCTTTATACCCACAGAGCTCAGGCGCAGCCAACTCAAGCGCGAGGGCCATGGCAATCCGGTTGAATACCCCTTCCTTTGCACGTTCACTTGCAGCCAGGATGCTGCGATAAATATCGAGGACCTTGCCATACCGGCCCGCCTTGGCCCCGCCTGCATGCAGCATCGTCTTCATCATGTCCGGATGAGCCAGCAGATAATCAATCAGCTTCTGCTTGCCGGGTCCCTGCTGAACGAATTCAGCCAGACCGCGCGGCGTGGCAGCCGCCAGAAGCGAGCATTTCACCAGCTTGTCATCCAGCTCCCCGCTGCTCAGGAAAGCGTCCAGATCGGCGAGGATGGGCTGCGCCAGAGCAAGATCGTCTACCTTCTTGTCCTTGCGGGCCGCGAGAAACTCATCCGCCTTTGCTTTGTCGATCTGCGGAATCTTTCCCTTTAACTCAGTCTTGAGAGACTCAAGCATGGCGCTGTACTCGGCCATTGCTTTCACGCCCTCAGGCGTCAAAGGAACGTCCTCCGCACCTGACGGAACGACGGAAACGAAACACACCATCGTCCCAAACAGCATGACCATCATGCTGGAGCCCAAATACTTAGTTTTTACCACTTTATCTTTCCTCCCTATCATTGCGATGCTGCAAAAAATCTTTTTTGACATTCGTTGTAATCGCATAACACTGCCCTCCCTGTGCCTATCCGGTGGATTCGCCTCGCTGGTTTTCTCCACTATGCAACATAGTATTTCACAAAACTGAACAAGTCACAATTGTTCATTATGTAGTTAATACTTGACTTATTCGGCAATACTCAAGGGTTCTTTTCGATCAACGCAATTGCTGTTTCGGCGTGGGGGTGCATATCGCTTTATACTGCCGCTCACGCCTCCCACGTAAGCACGATGAGCAGACCGGTCTCGCCAAGCGCGGCCGAGCTGCTCTCACCCGGCTCAGTCGGCCTTCTTCTTCCTTGCCTCCAGGTTGAAGTCGAAGCCATCGTTGTACACCGACATGAAGAGCATGCCCCATCGCCAGTTGTGGCGGGTTGTGACGGCAAGCGTGTTCTCGCCGTTCTTCAGGTGCTTCAGCGCAGGGACATTGAAGTCGGCATCCACGTCGCCGGTCTTTTCCTCGAGGTTGTTGACCTTGCCGATCATCTCGCCATTGAGATAGATCTCGACGCCCTGC
>JAIFLS010000210.1 GCA_020048935.1 bacterium
CTGCACGAGAACAGGCGGAAGAACTGGAAAAACTGCGCGACACCTGGCATCAGGCCACGGTGGCAACGCCATTGCCCTCCCCGTCTGTGCTGCAGCGTATCCGGCAGGCGGCCGCCGATCAATCTCATAGGGGAAAAACCGCCCCGTTGATCTGGTTCCGGCTTCCGGCTTTCAGGATGGTGGCTGCCGCGGCCGCCATGATTGCCCTCAGCGCCAGCCTCTACCTGACCCTATGGTCGCCCAATGCCTCGCCATCTGCCCGAATGGCGGAAATGGATCCGGTCGATTTGCAGATTGAAGCCGCCCTCGAAGCCATTGACACATCCATGCTTGCCCTGCTTGAGGACGCGACTGACGACATCCTGCCCGGCAACGATTCGTAACAGACAGATCTGCAGGGCTCGCTTGAAACGCCTCAGAAACACCCCGAAGATCGATTATCCCTTTGACATCGCAACGGATTCGCCATAGCCTTCAAACTCGATTGAAAATTATCATGATGCAGAGCGCAACTGCGAACGAGGAGATGATTATGAAGAAACTGATTCCGGTCCTGGTATTATTTGCCCTGGTTGTTTTGATTATCATCGTGAAGCAGCGAGGCGAATCTGCCGACACTGAGCCGATTGTGTGGTACGGGATGATGCCCCACCCCTACATTACCGAGGTGAGCGAAGGCGCGGCGGCGGCAGCAAGGGATGCAGGCGTTGCCATCCTGAAAGTGGTGGGGCAGGAGTGGACCCAGGACAATGAAAACGCGAACGTAAAAGCATTGTCTACCAAGGGCCATAAGGCGTTCAGTATTTTCCCCGGCGATCCCGCCGGTGCCAACGGACTCTTCGGGCAGTTAGTGCGCAACGGCCAGTATGTTGTTGCGTATGGTGCTGAGCCGAATGTGCCCACGCCTGCAACATTTACCGTGGCAACAGATATTCATCAGGCCGCCACAGATGCATGCGAGGCACTGGTCAGAATGATGGGAGGTAAAGGCCGCATACTCAATGTGCTTGAGACCGTCACGGACGTAAACACCAAGGTTCGCAATGATGCCATCGTTGCCGTTGCAGAAAGACATCCCGATGTTCAGATCGTACAGACCATTTCCGACATGTCGCAGGTCAGCGTGGCCAAGGAACGGATACAGAGCGCACTGGCGGCACTGGGCGACGGTGTCGATGGCATTATCACGACCGGATACAACCCTACGCTCGCGGCAGCGGCTGTTCTCACGGAATGGCATGCCGATCCGGAACATAAACGCATCCGTTTCATCGGTATTGATACAGGTCCGACGGTGATTGAAGCCATACGCAACGGCTCTATCGATGCAACCGTCTCCCAGAATCCGTTTGGCCACGGCTATATTTCCTGCACCATCCTGGCGAGAATGGTTGCCGGCGCCGAACCCAGGGAACCGTATCAGTTTATCAATGCGGGGCATGTAATCATCACAAAGGACAACCTCGACACCTATGCGGATGAAATCCGGGCAATCACAGGCCGGATTATTGCCGAAATTGATATGAAGTACCTGAAGTAGCTCAGGCGGGTTCTGGAACGGGCATATGCTGGAACTGCATAATATCTCCAAATCGTTTCCCGGTGCCAAAGCGCTCGACGGGGTAAGCGTGCGCTTTGAACCCGGGGAAATCCATGCGCTTGTCGGAGAGAACGGAGCTGGCAAGAGCACGCTGCTCAAAATCATCACCGGTCTCTACCAGCCTGACAGTGGCGAGATTTTCTTCAACGGCAAACCGCTGCAATTCCGAAGTTATCGCGACAGCTTGCAAGCAGGCATTGATATTGTCCACCAGGAGATTCAGGTGATCCCGGAAAGCACGGTTGCCGAGAGTATCATGATTAACAACCTGACTGCCTTCGGACACGGCGGCATCATTGTCTGGAAAAGGCTTTATGCAGCGGCACGGGCGTACATGAATATGGTGGATCTGATTATTCCGCCTGATACCCTCGTTAAATCGTTAAGTCCTGCACAAAAACGATTGACCCAGATTGCGCGGGCTCTGGCTGGCCAGGCAAAGGTTATCCTCCTTGATGAACCTACCGGTGCTCTGACCGAACATGAATCCGGTAATCTCTTTCGTGTACTCCGAGGGCTACGGGAACAAGGCGTTACACTGGTTTTTGTCTCACACAAGTTTGAAGAGGTGTTTTCACTTTGCGACCGGGCAACGGTTCTGCGCGATGGGCGCTATATCGGCACACACCCGATTGCGGAGCTTACACCCGGTAGCCTGATCGCCATGATGATCGGCCGGGTATTCACGGATCCACACCTCGGCAAGGTTAATGTCAACCAGGAACGGATAGTGATGTCGGTCGATAACGTAACCAGCCACGGCAGGATACACGAGGCATCTTTTGATCTGCATGAAGGCGAAATCCTGGGGTTTTACGGACTCGTCGGAGCTGGCAGAAGCGAACTCGCGCGTGTCTTGATCGGAGATCTCCCGATGGATGCCGGTCGCCTATTGGTCAACGGAAAAGCCGCAACCATCCGGAATATCGGTGACAGTCTCTATCGGTACCGGATCGGATACGTGACCGAAAACCGCAAGGAGGAGGGCTTGTTTCTTCGCGATACCGTGCGAACCAACATTTCCGTTGCGGTATGGCCGAGCCTGCGGCACTGGCTCACCCGTTATATAAACCACAAAGCGGAAGACCAGGTCTGCCACGATACCGTTAGGTCTCTTTCCATAAAGACGCCGGGACTGAATCAAACCGTCGATAACTTGAGTGGCGGCAACCAGCAGAAGATCAGTGTCGGCAAGTGGCTGGCCGCCGATTGTGACATTCTGATTATCGATGAACCGACCATCGGAGTTGATGTGGGTGCAAAAGATCAGATTCATCATTTGATCCGAGATCTCGCCCAGATCAAGCGTAAAGCGGTGATTCTAATCTCTTCGGATATGCCCGAGATCATCAAGCTTGCGAACCGGATTCTCGTATTCAGAGGGGGCAGGATTGCAGGCGAGGTCCAGGATGTTGACAATCCGAAAAAGGGGTATCCCGATATCAGCGCCGACATTGGAAAATTCTTGCGATAGGGAGAATCGCCCGAATGCAGGCTATTACAGCAGGACCGACAGCAACGGTTGAACAAAGCGAATAATGGAACAGGTGATCGTATGAGCAAGGATGGAAAAGAGGCAAGAGCGCTGGAGAAAAGAACGGTGATTACCGGTCGCACCATCGGCCTGATGACCGCCGCCTTGATTCTTTTCGGGGCCATTGCACTGGTCTCGAGCACCTTTCTGAGTTCCTACACGATGTTTGTCTTATCTCGTCAAATCGCCTTCTTCACTCTCATTGCCATGGCACAGGCGGTCTGCCTGGTGGTTGGCGGAATGAACTTATCGGTCGGTGCCATCGGGAGCATGTGCACGGTCGTGCTGGGCTTGTCACTTAGCAATGCCGGACTCGACGGATGGATCGCCGTTCCTCTGACACTGCTCTGCGGAGCCATCGCCGGGTTGGCCAACGGCATGCTGATTGTTAAACTGAGAATAGACTCCTTTATCGTCACCCTTTCGATGATGTTCATTTTCATGGGGCTGCGCTCAGGCATTTCCGGCGGCCAGCCTTATCCGGTGCCAACCTCCTTTGGCATCGTCGGTCAGAGAGGGTTCATGGGGATACCCTATGTGTTTATGGTGATGCTGGCAGTTCTGGCGGTAATGAGCTACATGTACCGCAACACCGTTTTCGGAAGGCGCATGCTGGCCACAGGAGGAAATGCCGATGCAGCACGTTTATCCGGCATCAACAATAACAACATGATCATAGGCGCCAATGTGCTTTCCGGTTTACTCGCCGCACTGGCTGCCGTGCTCTGGACATCCGAACTGGGCTCGGCTGCACCCGAGACGGGCGACTCGTGGCTGATTGTGACATTCGCTGTCGCGATTATCGGAGGGACAGGACTCAAAGGCGGGGTCATCTCTCCATACGGGATATTCATGGGGGGCATTATCTATACCCTGATCCGGCACGGACTGATCGAAATGAAGGCCAACCCCTACTACATGAATGTCTACATCGGAGTTCTTATCCTGCTGACCATCGCCATTGACCGCCTGCGGGAACGGTATGATGAACGTTAGCCAGCTTCGCTGAAGGTGTTCTGGGGTAATTGGGGTTAGCCAAGAATCGAGAAAAACTACAGATGGCCGGTGGCTTGATCGGAAGGCTGCCCCGTTCGCCCCGCCCCGGCTCCCGTTGGTCGCCGGTCAGTCGACATGAGTCAAGAGTATTTTCGAAAGCTTGACTTTAATCAAAGCCTTTTGCTTCATCAGGCGATAGTCTATGCCCCATCGTTGAAGACAGAACCACCTACACAAGGAGCATGACATGGCCACACGCAAGATCATTACCATTGACGAAGAAAAGTGCAACGGCTGCGGCAACTGCACCACCGGCTGCGCGGAGGGTGCGCTACAGATGGTCAATGGCAAAGCCAAACTGGTTAAGGAACAGTTCTGCGACGGGTTCGGCGATTGCATCGGCACCTGCCCGACCGGTGCACTGAAGATAGTCGAACGCGACGCCGACGAGTTCGATGTCGAGGCCACCCGCCAGAACCTGCTGCTGAGCCAGGGCATCGAGGCGGTACGGCGGATGGATGCCGCCAATGCCGCACATGACCGCAGCGAGCATCCAGCCCCCCCTGCCCCGCGTCCAGCCGCTCCACAGGCGCATGGCGGCGGCTGCCCCGGCACTCGGATGCGGATGGCCTCCCCTGCGGCAAAGCCATCCGCCCCGACATCATCGGCCGGGGCCGGAATGCCAGGCCAGCTCATGCCATCGGCACTGGAGCAATGGCCCGTTCAGCTTCATCTGGTCCAACCGGGGGCGCCGTTCTTCGCGAACAAGGAAATGGCAATCCTGAGCACCTGCTCGCCGATCGCTTCGGCCGATGTCCTGAGCACCTGCTCGCCGATCGCTTCGGCCGATGTCCACTGGCGCTTCATGAAAGGCCGCAGTGTCGTCGTCGCCTGCCCGAAACTCGACCGGACCGAGCCCTATGCGGCGAAGCTGGGCGAGATCTTCAAGGAACCGACGATCCCGAAAGCGATCATCGTGCGCATGGAAGTCCCCTGCTGCGGGGGCCTCACGCACATCGTCCAGGAGGCCCGGCAACGCAGCGGGCGCCAGGATCTGGTGGTCGAGGAAGTCACGGTCGGTCTGGACGGAACCGTCATGGGTACAGCAACGATCTAAACGCAGGACAAGGACAAACCAGAGGCTGATGCTCTAAGAAACATAGCCACAAAAGGCACATAAGACACAAAAGGGGAATTTGTGCAGGATAATATCCATATTTGTTGCGTGCCTCATTCGTTGTGAACATATTCGGTTTTGGTTACACAACGAATCAGGAACGCAACGAATAATATCAAGAGATTTTTGTGTTATTGTGCCTTTTGTGGCCAATCCCCCCGCGGCTTATTCGCCAAACAACTGGCCGGAATAATCGGGTTTCGGTGCATCCGGCTTGTTTTTCTTCTGTTTAGGCACATCCGTCTCCGGCTCGTCCGACGGGAAAGGTTCCGTCTCGACGGGGCCTTTTCCGGTCAGCAGCCGTTCGATCTTGCGCTCCACCTCATCGAGTTTCCCGCTGCAGAACCGGATCAAGGACTGCCCTTCCTCGAACTGCTTGATCATCGCGTCCAGGCTCAGCGCCCCGTTTTCCATATCCGCCACGATGGTTTCCAGCCGCTCCATGGACTTTTCAAAAGAAGCACCGCCATCCTTCTTCTCGCTCATCAGACATTTCCTTTCCGGTATTCAACCGCAGTTACCTTTGATGTGACAAATCCATCCGCCAGTTGTGTGACCAGGTCGTCCCCCACCGGCACGCTATCCACACGGCTGACCAGCCGACCGTCCGCCAGCCGGGTCACGCTGTAGCCGCGCTGCAGAACCGCCAG
The DNA here is from genome assembly GCA_020048935.1 of bacterium. GTDB lineage: Bacteria > Verrucomicrobiota > Kiritimatiellia > UBA8416 > UBA8416 > UBA8416. The sequence goes on from JAIFLS010000210.1 coordinate 5,958, forward strand.
CGGGCTCAGCGCCCTCAACTGCATCTCCAGCCGTTTGACGTCCTGCCGGCGCGACTGGCAGGCCAGCTTGGTCGCGTATCCCATCTTGCCACCGGCATCCTGCAGGATTCGGCGACCATCCTGCACCGCATAGCGGGATCGCTGCTGCAGCCGCCCCCCCAGCCAATCGAGCGACTGCTGCCGTGCCTGCAAGGCACCGCGCAGCAATTGACCAAGCCGAATTTCCACCGCGTCCAGTCGCTGGCGATGACGGGCAACCGCATTGGCCGGTTCGCGGAAGACATAACTCTGCGCCGCCCGTTCCAGCCGGTGACGGGCCGTCGCCAGAGTCCGCTGCATCACGGCAGCCTGACGTCGCTGCAACTGCGCCAGAGTCTCCTGGAACGCCTCCTTGCAGCCCACCACCAACTCCGCCGCCGCCGAGGGTGTCGGGGCACGCAGATCGGCCACAAAGTCGCAGATCGTGAAATCGATCTCGTGCCCGACCGCCGAGATCACGGGTATGCGCGACCGGGCAACCGCACGGGCGACAACCTCCTCGTTGAAGCACCACAGGTCTTCGAGACTGCCGCCGCCGCGACCGACGATCAGCACATCGAGCCCGCCGATCTCGTTCAGTCGGTCGATCGCCGCCGCGATCTCCTCCGCCGCCCCAACCCCCTGCACCTTCACGGCGGCCAGCAGCAGATGCAGATTCGGGAACCGGCGCGTGACGACATTCAGGATGTCCTGGATCGCCGCCCCGGACGCCGAGGTCACGACCCCGACATGCTGCGGCAGCAGCGGCAGCGGGCGTTTGCGTTCCGCCGCGAAAAGGCCTTCCTCGGCAAGTTTCTTCTTCAGTGCCTCGAAACGGGCCTGCAGACTACCTTGCCCCCCCTCTTCCATCGAACGCACCAGGATCTGGTAGTTGCCGCGTTTCTCATAGACCGTGACGTCGCCGGTGGCGCGCACCACCATGCCGTTGCGAGGCTCAAACGGCATCATCCGCTGGCTACCCTTGAACATGACCGCGCTGATCTGCGCGCCTTCATCCTTGATCGTGAAATAGAGATGCCCCGAGACCGGACGGGTCAGGTTCGAGATCTCGCCTTCGACCTCGACCGCTCCGAACGCCCGCTCCAAGGAGGCCTTGATCCGGCGCGTCAGTTCGGTGACCGTCAGTGCCCGTCTTACCTCAGCATCGGTTTTGTCGATTTCACCCATCACGTATCGCCTATAATTTCCTTACCACCGAACACTACCACATGCATTTCCGACAGGCAAGGCACCGATCCTAAACCGCCTCCACAACCCTGCGGATATCGGCAACTTTGCGTTTCCAGTCTTCTCCGGCAACGCGCTGCGAGATTAGGGAACGTGCTTCCAATGGAATCTTGAGTTGTCGCTCCAGCGCCGCCAGCCAGGCCTCATCCGAATCACACAATCTCACAACCTCGCCATAGGCGGCCAGTTCCGGTACGGGCGAGGCCACCACAGGCACGCCCGCCGCCAGCAGTTCCTTGGCCTTTACCGGGTTTACGCTTTCCATCCTGGCGTGCGACAGGTCATACG
>JAIFLS010000161.1 GCA_020048935.1 bacterium
ATTGGCTCCGGCGGCTGGGCTCGAACCAGCAACCAAGTGGTTAACAGCCACCTACTCTACCATTGAGCTACGCCGGAATAAGAAAACAATGCTTGGGAAGGATAGCATGCTCCCGAAAGATGTCAATCCCGTTGTAAAAAAATCGCGACCGACGGGGCTAAAGGTTTCCGGTGCCCGGCTCCAGCGTCAGGTTGTCGATCAGCCGCGTCCGGCCGACACGGGCGGCTAGGGCCAGCAGCGTGCCGCCTGTCACCGCTGCCTGCGGGAGCAGCGTCGCGCCATCCACGATGGCGATGTAGTCGACCTCGACACCGGGATAGCCGCCCGCCAGGAAATCCGCCATCGCCTCGCGCAGCCGCCCGGCATCGCGCTGGCCATCCCGCACCTGCCCCGCCGCGAACGCCAGGACTCGGTTCAGTCCCAGTGCCTGCACACGCTCCGCATCCGACAGGTAGACGTTGCGCGAGCTCATGGCCAGCCCATCGGCCTCGCGCACGATCGGGGCCCCGATGATCTCCACCTGGAAATCCAAGTCGCGCACCATCCGCCGGATGACGGCCAGTTGCTGGGCATCCTTCTGGCCGAACACCGCCAGGTCCGGGCGCACAATATTGAAAAGCTTGGCGACAACGGTGCAGACACCGGCGAAATGCCCCGGCCGCGACGCTCCGCAAAGCCCGTTCGCAAGCGCCCGCTCCTCAACCAGCACCGAACGGTCCGCGGCATACATCGACTCGGGAGAAGGGCTGAAAACTATCGCCACGCCGGCCTCCCGGCACAACCGGCAATCCCGCTCGAAATCACGCGGATAGGTTGAAAAGTCCTCGTTCGCGCCGAATTGTACCGGATTGACGAAATTGCTGACCACGGTGACAGCACCGCGGGCGACACTCTCCCGTACCAGCGACAGATGCCCCTCGTGCAGATACCCCATGGTCGGGACCAACCCGATCCTTGAACCTTCCCTTCGGAACGCATCCGACAGCGCCACCATCTCGCCGATCGACTCCACGACCTTCATCAGGACTTCGGCTCCAGCCGGGTCTGCACAGCTTTGACCAGGACCTCGCTGCGCACCGGCTTGTTCAGCAGCGTATGCCGAACACCCTCCGAGACCGCCTTCTTCACCGCATCTCTCGGTGCGTAGCCCGTGCAGAAGACCACGCTGGGCATACGCCAGCCCTGCTTGGCGCAGATGGTCTCGATCTCAAGGAACGCGGTCTGGCCGTCCATAATCGGCATATGTAGATCCATCACAATCACATCGTAGCGCTGGGCGGTGAACATCTCCAGGGCCTCGGCCCCGTTGGAAGCCTTGTCAACCGGGACCCCGTGTATATAGTTCTCAAGAATGAGCTTGAACAGGTTGACTATCGACGGCTCGTCGTCCACGACGAGGATCCGCGGTGTCCCGCCAGTCTGGATACGAAGCGCATCGTTCACCGCATCGGCGGCCGAGGAAGCTGACGTGCCCACACTCAACCGGTCCGGAATCAGCACAGCCGCCATGGTGCCCCGTCCTTCCTCGCTTTCCAGCGCAAGGTAGGCTCCGTTCTCGCGCAGCGCGCAATGCGCGATGCTCAGCCCGAGCCCCCCCCCGCAACGTTTTCCGCCACCGAATCCCGAACAGAAGGGTTCCAGAGCGGTCTTGAGAATGTCACTCGCCATGCCGGAGCCGTCGTCCTCGATCTCGACAACCGTGTAGGTACCCGCCGGAGCCGTCCCGCCTGCTGTATCGAAGGTCTTCTGGTATTCCTGACGTTGCAGGCGCACAGTCAGTGTACCCTTACCCTGCATGGCTTGCAACGCATTCTGGCAGATCTCCTCGACCGCCAGCGACAGCGCATCCTGACTCATGTAAACCTCAAGGCCGCTTTCCAGCGCCTTCTCGATCTGCACCCCCGCGGCCATCGGCGAGCCCTTCAGGCTGGCCAGGACAGCATCCACCGCCGCTGCCAGGTCGAACTTGCGCCGGGCCGTCCGCATCACACCGGAAAGATCCGTCAGACGCCGCGTGAGCCGAACCGCCGACTCCGCCGCCGTCTCCAGCGAGCGCAGCAACGCATGCCCCCGGCTACCCGGCGGAAGATCCGAGGCAATCATCTCGGGATAGGCCAGCAGCGGCGTCAGCAGATTGTTCAAGTCATGCGCCAGACGCCCACTGACTACTTGGATCGCCCGGCGGATGTCGTCGCTGACTATACTGCTGTCTGTTTGCATATCGCTCCCGCTCATACTCCCGTTCCCGAGGACGCAAAGACCGTGCTTTCGCATCGGGGAAATCATTACCGTCTAGTCGGCGATTACACTATATTATTCAGTGCCTGTCAACCCACTAAGAGGGATTATTTCACGCACCAGGACAACCGGTTGACGACTGCCGAAAACCCAGTATTTCAACCCCTGCAGCCGAACGGCGGTCCCCATCGGCGGCAATGGCTCCTTGCTCGTGACAAAGCAGACCGTACGGGCGGAGCCTCCCTCGCCTGACGCAACCAGGCGGTAAGGGGCAGGCTGGAAAAGCGCGACGCCTACGGGGCGAAGCTCCCCCGAGACAACCACGGGCTCGCCCTGCGGAGCTGATTTCAGCAAACGCACCCCCACCGGCGAAAGCGGCACAGCCCCTGCCGATGCCCGCCGGCGCGGAACCTTCCGCCTGACAGGCACCGCGGATTCCGCAGGTGTCTGGACCACAACGGGGGCGGGGGGCCTGGACGGCTTCTTCTCCGGCTTAGAAACGACAGGTGGCGGTGCAGGCCTGGAAACGACAGGCGACGGTGCAGGCTTGGCCGGAACCAAGGGGGGGGGCGGCGGTGCAGGCTTGGCCACAACCTGCGTCTTGACGGGAACCGGGGGAGACGCGGGCAGCGCAGGATCCGGGGCAGGCGGTTCGGGAGGAACTGGAGGAACCACTGCCGGAGGCAGAGCCACCTGTGCCACCGGTTCCGGCACAACGGGTGTTATCTGCTTCACTGATAAATCCACCGCCGCGCCTTCCGCGACCATGGCGCGCTCGATCCACACCAGCAATGATGGTTGACCGCCCACCTCGACCCAGTCCCCGCGACGTCCGCGCACCACGACAGCCTCTCCGCGTGTCAGTATCCCGAGCGCCTCGTAACCGATTCCCGGCCCCGAACGGACCTTGACAGTGGAGGCGGCAATCACCCCGTCGCGGACTAGCTCGCCGTAGACCCAGCCCGAGATGAAGTCCGGAGCCTGTACTTCGAGCCAGTCGCCGGAAGTCTTGCCGCTGGCCGTAAGCCGTGTTCCTCTCGGGGCCCGCCCCATTTCCTGCGCCGCTGCCGAGGCGGCATCCATGATCGGGGCGGAAACGGCCGTGACGGAAACCTGACGGGGTAAGGCCGAGGCCTCTCCGCCCGACAGGAGTGCGATCAATGCGGCAAAGGTTGCGGACCGCACGGTGCGCGGTATCATTCGGCAAAATCGGAGGGAGGCATACTTGATTCGACGAATCATCGACACGCCCTCCTGCCTGTTATTATAGGAAAAGCGGCAGATTAAAGCGATTTAGTTTTCGGCAAACCCTGACCGCGATCGCCCACTTTCCACTTCCCCTGCGCAAGCAGTACATCGATACGCTCGAAGCGCTTGAGCACATTGCGTTTGATGGCGATCTTGCTAGCCGATTTAAAACTTGCATGCTGTGACATGATAACCGCTCCCTGGTCATATGACCCGTTTAATTGAACATGTGGCCCATGATCCTGCTTGATTCCGGCACAAAAGTCAAACCCTATTCTGCCAAAATTCGGGAACGGGTGTATGTCACTTCTGCGAGGATCTCAACTAATCGTAATCCTAATCGCCGGTGCCGGCGGAACATGTGCCGTACTCGGCTTGTTGTTCAAAGAGCACTCTCTGATCATCCTTGCATATCCAGGGGCGGTTCCGCCATACTGACGCCCTGTCGCGGACAAGCAGGGGCAAGGAAGACAGGGGTATACCTTCAGTCATGTGCAGTTGTGATATTTTCTGCCGGGTCATCGATAACTACGGTGATATCGGCGTGTGCTGGCGGCTGGCACGGCAGCTCGCAGGCGAGCACGGTCTTGCCGTCCGGCTGTGGGTGGATCGTCCGGATTCGCTGGCAAGACTCTGCCCGGAGGCGGATGCCACCCTGCCCCGGCAATGCCTGCATGGCGTCGAGGTCTGCCACTGGAGCGACCCCTTCCCCGCCGTGCCGCCCGCCAGCCTGGTGATCGAGGCCTTCGCCTGCGAGTTGCCGCCAGCTTATATCGAAGCCATGGCCGCCCTGACTCCGCCGCCGGTATGGATCAACCTTGAGTATCTCTCCGCCGAACCCTGGGTGGAGAGGTGCCACAAGCTGCCCTCGCCCCACCCCCGACTGCCGCTGACCAAATACTTCTTTTTCCCCGGCTTTACCAAAGAAACAGGCGGTCTGCTGCGGGAGCATGACCTACTGGAGCGCCGCAATGCATTCCAGGGCGACCCCGCCCGGCGGCAGGCGTTCTGGTCGCTGCTCGGGATGGACATGCCGGCACCGGACACACTGCTCATATCGCTGTTCAGTTATGAGAACGCCGCCCTCGATGAATTGCTCGACGCATGGGCGGACAGCGAACAACCCATCCTGTGCCTGGTGCCGGAGGGGCGGATCCTGCCGCAGATCGGGCGATACTTCGCTGACGATCCGCACGCCGGCAGCCGCTACGCACGCGGCCGTCTACAGGTACGGGTGTTGCCATTCCTGGCACAGGATCGCTATGACGAGTTGTTGTGGGCCTGCGATGTCAATTTCGTACGCGGCGAGGATTCCTTTGTGCGCTCGCAATGGGCGGGCCGACCGTTTATCTGGCAAATCTACCCGCAGCAGGATGCCGTTCACCGCCATAAGCTGCAGGCATTCCTGGACCGGTATGGGGCGCACCTGGACCCCGGCCAGAAGTGCGAGCGACTTCAGCCCTCGCCCGGCTGTGGCTGGCGTGGAACGGGGTCGGCGGCATCGGACCGGCCTGGACAGGCTTCGCGGCAGTGCGCGGCGACCTGCAACGCCGCTCGCCAGACTGGTCACGGGCGCAGTCTGAAAACAATCTGGCGCTAAATTTGCTGTCTTTTTCAAAGGAAATCAGTACTATGCGAAAGTTTGAAAATTAAAGGGGGGGATTGTAAATGATAAAAACTGTACAGGAACTGCGTGCCGGCAACGTGGTGATGATCGGCAATGAACCGATGGTTATTCTCAAGGGCGAATACAGCCGCTCCGGCCGCAGCGGCGCGGTGGTCAAGCTGAAGATGAAGAATCTGCTGACCAACTCCGCCAAGGAGACGGTGTACAAGGCCGACGACAAATTCGACCAGGTCGTCCTGGATCGCAAGCAGGTGACGTTCTCCTATTTCGCGGATCCGATGTATGTATTCATGGATGACGATTTCAACGAGTACAATATCGACGCCGAGAACATGGGCGAGTCGGTCAACTACATCGAGGACGGCATGTCCTGTGAAGTGGTGTTCTATAACGAAAAGGCCATCTCGGTCGAACTTCCCAACGCCATCGTGCGCAAAGTGGCCTACACGGAACCCGCCGCGCGCGGCGACACATCCGGCAAGGTAACGAAGATCGCCAAGCTCAGCTCCGGTTATGAAATGCTGGTGCCGGCCTTCATCGAGATCGGTGACCAGATCGAGATCGATACCCGCAGCAACGAATTCAAGAAACGCGTCTAACCGGCGATCGGTTCCTTGATTTGGAGTCTGGCGTGAGGGCATGAACGTAAAAAAAATGGCGATCGTGTGCGTGGCTTGCGGGGCGGATACGTTCATCCGGCGTGAGCCGGTCTACGAGGGGTTCCGCAAGACCGGCGAGCGGCTTTTCTGCGTAAGCTGCGGGCATGAATATGCCGCCGAGGCGGACGTGCCGTACAAGACGGCGGCGAAACCACAGGTCTTTACCGACGCCGACCGCTCGCAGCGGGTTGACCTTTTCCAGGGCGACGAGAAAGGCCGTAATTGCCGGCACTGCCGTCATTATGTCGTCAACCCGTTCGTGCAGCGCTGCAGCCTGCACCGGATCGAGGTGCAGGCCACCGATATGTGCGACGACTTCAGCGCGGCAAGCGAGGCGAAGGAAGAGGCGTCCGAGAAGGACGATCCGCTGGCGAAACTGCTCAGGCGTGGGTGAGCCGCTGCGGCCTTTTTCAAACATTCCGATTGACATTCCCTTGTGCATCGGACGCCGAGGACGGCATCCCTCCCACCCCGTAATCGTCCGGGGATAAACGCTCGAGCACCCTGCGGGAGGGACGCCGTCCTCGGCGTCCGATGCGAATGAGACGGTGCCTGGCGAGAAGCCCTCTATTGTTTCTCCGCTCTTCTCAATTCCCGCCAGGCGGCGGCGAGCAGAAGCAGGAGCATAAGGGCGAAGAGGGCGTTGAACAGCGGTGTCCAGCGGTCGAGAAATGCCGCTTCCATCTGGTCGATGGTGTAGTGCCAGAAGAAGATGTCCGTGCGCGGATCGGTCGCCAGCCGGCGGTAGAGCGTGTGCGCGCCCAGCAGGCGCGGCAGGTCGGGGATCACCGCCCAGACCGCCCCCGCCAGCATGGCCGGGGGGGTGGCGAGCAGCAGCCAGAAGGGGGCTCGGCCACGTCGGCAGGCGTAGATGAGGGCGGCGATGAGCAGGGGGATGGCGGCACCGAACAGGGGTTGATGCATCTCAGTTCTCCTCCGGCAGGCTCGTGGGGACGTTGACCCAGCTTCGCAGGGCCTTCACGCGGCGGTAGGCTTCCATCGCGCCCCGGTTGTCGCCGAGTTCGCGGCGCATATCGCCGAGGCGCTGCCAGAGCGGGTAGTTGTTAGGGTCGTAGGCCGCCGCCTGAGTCAGGCAGCGCTCGGCCAGTGTCCGGGCAGGCGGTGTGCCGGTCTGCCAGAGCAGCGCGGCGAGCCGGCGCCAGGCGACCGGGGCCGTCGGCGCGGCGGCCAGGGCACGGGCGGTGTCGGGGAACCCGGCGCGGGTGATACGGCCATCCATGTCCAATTCCAGGTCGAATACCGTCAGCACTAGAGCAATGACAAGACAGACCAGCGCGGGAAGGGGTGAAGGGTGAAGGGTGAAGGGTGAAGGTGGCCGTCGGGCCTGTGAAGCGATTCCCGTTTTCAGGGGATCTGAACACCCAACGCCCAACGCCCAACATCCAACAATCAAGTTTGGAATTTCCCCTTGGGCGTTGGGCGTTGGTTGTTGGGCGTTGGGCGTTGGTTGTTGGGCGTTGGGCATTGGGCGTTGAATGCCTTCTGTCTCCCTTCCCGCCAGCATCCCCGCCAGGGCGGCGACGGTCAGGGCATAGAGTGGAAGGTGCAGCGGGAAGTCGGCCAGCGCGTGGACGGCGGCAGCGGCCAGCGCGGCGATGGCGGCGGCGGTGAGTGCCCGTGTGTCCGGCGATCCGTCGCGCAGGGCGCGGTGGGCATCGCGCAATAGGCGGGCGGCAACTAAAAGGGCGAGCAGCAGCCCGGCCAGGCCCGTCTCGCACAGCCATTGGACGTATTCATTCTCGGCGAAGTCGCGGGCGTCGCGGGCCGAGGTGGTGCGGTGCTGCGGATAGACGACACGGAAGGCATTCGGTCCGGTCCCGAGCAGCGGGTATTGCCGCCAGATGCGCAGGGCGTCGCGCCAGGCCGCCGTGCGGTCCTGGACGCTTTGTGTCGCGAGCGGGTCGCGCAGGCTCGACAGCCGCTCGCGGATGGCCTCCTGCTTCCAGGCGACCGCCAGGACGGCAGCCCCCAGGACCAGGACGGCGGCGGTTAGGGCGATGCGGGTGCGGAGGCGGCCGTGCAGCAGGCCGATCAGCAGCAGCACACCCAGACCGGCGGCCAGGGCGACCATGCCGCCGCGCGAGAGCGAGAACAACACACCGGCGGCGAGCATGGCGGCGGTGGTCGCGTTCAGCAGCGCGGCCAGCGGGCGGCGCTGCACGGCATCCTGCGCAGCCAGCGCCAGTGCAGCGGGGGCGAGTATGGCGCAGAAGCCCGCGAAGTGGTTGCGGTTCATGAATCCGCCCATCGGGCCGGGGCGTCCGTGCGGAATGGGGATCCACCACCAGAGGGTATCGCCTTGCGGGATCACCCATTTGCCCAGGACCCCGGCCAGCGCCATCACGCTGCCGACGAGGAGCACGGCGCGCAGCGCGGCCGTGCGCGCCTTTGTACCGGCGTTGGCGGCAAGGCTCCAGCCAGCGTACGCCAGCACCGCCAGCAGCAGGAAGCGCAGCGAACCGGCGCGGCTGCGCGTGAGCGAGAAGACCGGAGTCACCCCGTGCTCCACGCCGGCGGCGGTGACCGCATCAAGCGTTTCGACCACGATCCGGTTCTGCCGCGCGCGTTCCCCGCCGCCAGTCATTGGTAGGCCCGCCGGCA
>JAIFLS010000112.1 GCA_020048935.1 bacterium
TTCAACACCACCTTGATAAATTCGCTCATCACATCCCCTTCATTCGTTCCCATTCCAAACATCGACCCAGAACAGATAATGTGAAAAGCTAGCGCACCCGGCACCATTCGTCAACACCGCTGCGCTTAAAACAAACAATTCTCATTTGGCCTCGAACAGCCTAAAGGGCGTGTTGATTTATTCCACAAGCGACACGGGAGGGACGCCGTCCTCGGCGTCCGTTGCGCGTGAGAAGGTGAATGGCGAAGCCTTTCTTGAAAAGAAGCGTGTTAGACGGGCGTTCGGACAGCGAGACGCTGTCCCTCCCGTTGTGTATCCAAATAAATCAACACGCCCTTTAGCCTGCTCCCGGCACCGTTATGGCCAAAACGAGAATTGCCGGCTTACAGCAGCCAGCCGAGGGCGAGTGTGGCCGACATGGCGGTATTCTCGACACCGGCCGCATCCGGATTGAAGAATGTATCACCAAACTCGTCGCGGATGAACATGTCGCCGCGCGCCTCCGGAATGGCGTGCCCGTCTACAGCAAAGGTCATGAACAACGAATCGCTGAAGAGATACGCCAGCTCGCCACCGAAGCCGATGTAATCGATGTTCCCGAAGGTCTCGACAAAGTACAGGTCGCGCAGGATGTGATGATCCCTGTCCTCGGCCTGTACCAGCGGGCTGAAGATGCCGTAGAACGAGCCCCAGGCACGTCCGAAGGCGACCCGCATGCCGATCCCCGCATACGGCACATCAAAGATCTGCTCATAGTCGACACCATTGATACCGCCGGTACTGCCACGACTATCGCGCCAGCCATCGACGGAATAGATGTAGGTCCGCCCGTACTCGCTCCAGTCCCAGAAAAGTTGCTTGTACCCTAGGATCCCGTAGTACTCGACGCTCCCGCCACGATAAAAAGTGTAGGTGCCGTTGACGTCCAAGACATACGCCGAGTTGATCTCCACGTCGCCGTCGGAAAAATGCGTCCAGTCCTCACCTTCAATAAGCCAGTCGTAATCCTCCATGGAGCCGTTGCCCTCGGTGATCCCGACCCATAAGGCAGCATTCAACTGCAGGGAGTCTCCGATCGCCGCGGTGACAGAGCCACCGGCCAGAGCCAGGCCGGAAATGTCCCAGATCAACTCGCTGAGCTGGTGGCTGCCCTCGAAGACCAGCTCACGGGCCTCGCCGGACTGAATCATCACTCCGCCCCGAAGCGCCACCGTATAATCTTTACCCTCGGCAACCCTCATTGCCGGGCCGACCTGCGCCTGCATCCCGTAGACACCTGTGCACACGACCATCGCCGCCGCCACCACCATTGCCGCCTGTTTCATCCTGCTTCGCCTCCTTTTGCCGCCCACCGGTCTTGCACCGATGGAGGCTAACGTTGAGTGGGGACATCCCCCCAACTTCCTTCACCACCGGCACAAGGCCGGCGGGATCGAGAAAATAACAGCGTCACACCTGCTGCATCTGCCGCACCCAGGCCTTGGCATTCGCCACGAGGGCCGTCGCCGATCCGAGGTTCAGCTTGTACTTGATATTGGCCCGATGCGTCTCCACCGTCTTGATGCTGATTCCCAGTGTATCCGCGATATGGTTACGGTCAAGACCCTCGCCAATCGCCTGGAAGACCCCAAGTTCACGCGTACTAAGACGTCCGGGGATCGTAGCCAGATCCACCAGGCCTTCCGTACTGCTGATATCATCAAGCGATGCACGGATGGCATCGCTGACATAAAGATCGCCGCGCATGACGGCATGGATGGCTTCCAGGATCGTACGCGACGCTTCCTGCTTCATGACGTAGCCGCGCGCCCCCGCCCGCACAGCTCGCTCCGCATAAAGCGTCTCATCATGCATCGAGAGGACCAGCACGCAGGCTAACGGGTCGCGCTCGCAAAGCATCTTGGTCAGCTCGATGCCGTTGATTCCCTCAAGAAACACATCCACCAGGATCAGGTCCGGATGCTGTGCGTCCACCACCACGAGCGCTTCATCCGCGCTGCCGGCCTCGCCGCACACCTGCAACGCCGGATCCTGCTCGATCATCTGCTTCAAGCCGTCCCGCACGATCGGATGATCATCGACCAGCACGATCCGCTGCAGAGCCTTGGTCGTATCCATCTCGATTTCACTCATTTGCCTCACTCCTTACCCCCTACAGCGGGGCACCGTTTTCCAACTCGGTCGCCGGGTCAAACCGGCACTCGATCCGGGTGCCGCCGCCGTTCTTTGACACCACCGACAAGCTTCCCCCTGCCAGAGCCGCACGGTAGCGCATGATCTTGAGCCCCATTCCCGCATGCTCGCGCTTTTCGGGGATCCCGCTGCCATTGTCCTCGACCGTCAAGATGCCAAATCCATCCTGGACATCAAGCGAAATCTGCACACGCGTAACCCCGCGGGCATGCTTGACCGCATTACCGAGTGCCTCCTGCACGATCCGGTAGAGGTTCGTCGCCATCGCATTATCCGCGATGCGGCATGACTCCTCGTCCACACACTCGAATACACAATCGATCCCATGCAACTGCGCGGTCTCGCGCGCCAGCCGTGCAACCGCCACAACGAGCCCCTTGTCCATCACATCCACCGGCAGCAGTCCCCGGACGATCCGCTTCATGTCGGCGATCAGGGCCTCGACCTGGTCACCGATCCGCCCGGCTGCCTCGGCATCCGGGGACGCCCTCGACTGCAGCCGCGACGCCAGCGCCCGGCTCAGGAAGGCGATACCGACCATCTGCTGCCCGATCGAGTCGTGCAGGTCACGGCCGATGCGCGCCCGTTCATTGCCGCTGATATGGAGCATATCGTTGGCCATCGATGTCCGCTCGGCAATTTCCCGCTGCAACGCCGCATTCGCCTCGGCAAGCTGCCCGGTACGTTCCTCGACTCGCTGCTCGAGCTCATCGCGCGCCCGCTGCAACGCCCGTGTCTTGATCGAGACCTCCACCTTCAGGGTGGCATTCCACATCAGCACGACCCCCAGCACCACCGCGACCAGCAGCAGGACACCCCCCGCCGTGTACCAGAAGTTGCGGCTCTGGTAGAACGGTTGCACGTCGAACACGATCCATCGGTCATAGATGCGGCGACGCTCATCCCGTGTAATCTGCGCCAGCGCCTTGTTCAGGATCGAATTCAGGATCGGCCGGTCGCTGCGCGATGCGAACCGGAACTCGTAAAGCGAGCCTAGCGTTGCAGCCAGGCGCAGATTGGTCAATCCCTCCTGCTCGATATGGTATGATGCCGACGCCAGATCGGTGACCATCAGGTCGATTTCCCCCAGGGCCGCCTTGATCAGGCCGAAGCGGTCGCTCTCCACCGGCACCAGGTTGTAGGCATCGCCGCCATGCTCCTGCATGAAGGCCTCGATGCCGTAACCCCGCCCGACGCCCATCTTCAGCCGCGGCATGATCTCGGGTGAGAAGCTGTCCTTGATCGCCGCCCTGATCACCACAATCACGGGGATCCGCATGTACGGCTCCGTGAAAAGCCAGGCCTCCGACCGCCGGTCGGACTTCACCAGCACGGGGTGGATATCGATCTCGCCACGGGATTCGGCTTCCAGCGTCTGTTCCCACGATTGCGTATAAAGGCGCAGGAACCGGACTCCCAGCTTGCGCTCGACCAGCATGAGGAAGTCATCGATCAACCCCTTGTAGATCTGCTGGTCCTCCACGGACTGATCCGGTTTCCAACGCGGATCCGTCGCCACCACCAGACGCTGGTCGTTGGCGTCCAGCCAGTAGCGCTCCTCCGGCGTCAGGAAATCCCGGTGGCGGCCCGCAAGCCCGCTCCAGAGGCTGTAAGCCGACGCCAGCAGAACCAGCACGACAAACGCCTGAATCAAGATCCGTCTTATCATCTCGCTTGCCACTTTCCGGCGCGGGCTAGAACACAAGCCCCGTCCGCCGCCCTAGTTCAACCAATACCTGATCCTCGACCCGGACATTCCCGAAGCCGCGTCCGATCCGGATAGCCGGGTTCATCGAGCCATGGAAATCGGACCCTCCCGTCAAGACCAGATCGCGCTCCCTGGCCAGCGTGGTGTACAACTGCCGCAGGGCGAACGGGTGTTCCGGATAAAACACCTCGATTCCCGACAGTCCGGCCGCCACCAGCGAGTCGAGCATCGCACGCAGCGCACCGGTTGAGAGTTTAAGTGTAAAGGGATGCGCCAGCACAGCCGCGCCGCCAGCCGACACGATCGCCGATACCGACTCGACCGGTCCGAGCCGGTATCGGTCATGATAGGCAGGCCTGCCCTTGCCCAGCCACTGGTCGAACGCCTCGCGAAAATCCTGGACATACCCCCGCGCCACCAACGCCTGCGCGATGTGCGGACGCCCGGCAACACCCTCCCCCGCCACCGCCGCCAGTTCCCCGGCACCCACGGGCATCCCCAGCCCCGCCAGCGTTGCCAGTATCCGCGTATTGCGATCCCGCCGCCCCTCGCGTATGCGCGCCAGATCCGCCATGAACCCCGCGTCCGGAATCCCCGCGAAATACCCCAGCACATGCATCGTCCCCGGCCCGAAGTCGGCGCTGATCTCGACACCGGCAATCCCGCGCAGCCCAAGACGCCCGCAGGCGGCAATGAACCGGGCCGTGCCCTCCATGGTGTCGTGATCGGTCAGCGCGACCGCGGTCAGGGCGTTCTCCGCGGCCAGCGCCGCCAGAGCCTCAGGCGAGAGGCTGCCGTCGGAAAGGTCAGAGTGCGTGTGCAGATCAATCATGCGCCCCCTATTCCCAGTAGCTCGCCTGAGAGCCGGGCGTCTCGTGCACCGTCACCCGCGAGATCCGGTAGCGCGGCGTATTGACCGACGCCGAAAGCCGCTGGTGCAGATACCGGGCGATCCGTTCGCTGGTCGGGTTCTCGACCGAGAAATGCACATGGGTATTCAGGTCGCTGTGGTCCAGCTCCGCCACCACCTCTCGCACCGAGGCCTTCAGCACCTTGAAATCCACCAGCAGCCCCAGCTCGTCGAGCTCGTCGCCGCGGACATAGACCTCCACGTCCCAGTTGTGACCGTGGTGTACCACGCAGGCACCGGGGTACGCCACCAGGTGATGCGCGGCGGAAAACTGTGCCTTGACACTGATCTCGAACATACCATCCCCCCCCCTATTGACTAGACAACCTGGTAGCAGCTTTCAACATCGGACGAAACGCGGTCGGCGAAATAAGCGGCGATCGCCGTATCATACGCTGCCGTGTGCGCGAAGGCCTTCTTCATCAGCGCCAGGCGCTGCGACAGCGGCATCGAGCCGCCGTTGGCACGCAGGACGTCGATGATGTCCGCGTAGTCCGCCGGATCGGTCACGGACGCCGTCCGCAGGTAGTTCTTGGCCGCCGCCCGGATCATGCAGGGACCGCCGATATCGATATTCGTGCGTGCATCCTCCGGCGTCACCCCCGTCTTGGCGACGGTTTGCGCGAACGGGTAGAGGTTCACCACAACCATATCTATCGGTACCGCACCCGCGCGCTCCAGGTCCTTGACGTGCGCCGCGTTGTAGGTTTCGCTCAGGAGCCCGAGATAGATCTTGAAGTCCAGCGTCTTGACCAGGCCGCCCTGCATCTCCGGCTGCCCCGTGTAATCGGAAACCGATGTCAGGTTCCGCGACGCGCGTGCGGGGCCCAGCAGCGACCGGATCGCCTCGAACGTCCCGCCGGTGGAATAGATCATCACCTCCGGGTTCACATCCAGCAGCCCTGCCACCAGCCTGTCCAGCCCCGTCTTGTCCGAGACACTCGCCAGCACCCGCTGGATCATTACTGCCCCATCGATACGCTCCACCCTGTTCAATGCCATATCCTGCCGCCTTTCGTCCGCTATTGCATATAACTCAATTCATTTCAACGCCCAACATCCAAGTAAAGACTCCCCAACTTGGGCGTTGGTTGTTGGGCGTTGGTTGTTGGATGTTCGATGCGATTTTCTCCAGTTACCCATTCGTTCTCGCCCGGACCCTGAGTGGTTGGCTTGTTTATTATTCCTCTAAGAATCCCACAGAAGCTTGGGCACATCATACCCCCACAACCCGCAGGCGTCCAAACTTCTTTTTCGGGGCGCATCTGCGATTCGGTGCATGATGTTCCCGATCCCACCGGCCTTGCGCCGGTGGTGAAGAAAGTTTGGTGATGTGGCGCAGTACCAC
>JAIFLS010000097.1 GCA_020048935.1 bacterium
GGTGCAGCCCTTGCCGATGGTGACATCGCCATGGGAGGACGGGATCACTCCGGCAAGGATCTTGACGAAGGTGGATTTCCCGGAACCGTTGGCGCCGATCAGGCCGTAGCAGTTGCCGGGGGTGAAAAGGACGCTGACATCCTCGAAAAGAATGTCCGCCCCGAAACGCTTAGTCAGTTTGGAAGTCGATATCACAGCATCTCCATTCGAAAAATTGATAAACTCTTAATCTACATGAATCATGCCTAAACGGCAAGTTTTAATGGATTTCAATTAGCCATTCAGCCATTCGCATCACGTCCTCAAACCGTGCGAAGAGCAGGCTAAAGCCTTAACTACGAACACCGAAATGCTCGGAATTATGGCGTTTGCAGGTCGGCCTTCAGGGGGCCCCTGTGGCAGGGGGAAGCAGCACGACATCCTCCGGATCGATCCAGAGCGGTATCGTGCCGCCGTCTGCCGTCGTGCGTGGATTCATTTCGGAAACCTTAAGCACGGTGGCGGCACCGACCACGATCTCGTGCTGGGCCAGCTCGCCGAGGTAGATGGAGTGTCGCCGTGTCCCCTGCAGGCGGTTACGCATGCCGGCAGGCGGCTCGCCCAGGTGAATCGCCTCGGGCCGGATCGAGATGCATACCGCTGCGCCAGCGGTACGCGCGCCATCCGTCCGGACCGTGCTTTGCAGCGGGCCGATCGGTGAATCAACTGAAATGACTCCCAAGCCGTCGGAGACAACCGTGCCGTCAATCACGTTGGTCTCGCCGATAAAACCGGCGACGAACACGCTGGAAGGGCGGCGATAGACATCCGACGGGCTTCCGACCTGCTGGACGCGCCCGCCATTCAGGATGGCCAGGCGGTCGGCAACGGACAGGGCTTCCTTCTGGTCGTGCGTGACATAGATCGCCGTGATTCCCGCCTGCTTGCAGATGCTCCGGATCTCCTGGCGCATTTCCAGGCGCAGCTTGGCATCCAGGTTCGACAGCGGTTCGTCCAGCAGTAGGCATCGGGGATGGATCACCAGTGCGCGGGCCAGCGCCACGCGTTGCTGCTGGCCACCGGAAAGGGCGTTTGGCTTGGTTTCCGCCCGGTCGAGCATCCGGACCATCGCCAGTGCCTCATCCGTGCGCCGCCGTTTTTCGGCAGTCGGCAGTTTGCGCATATCCAGCCCGAAAGCGACATTCTGGCGGAGAGTCATGTGCGGCCAAAGCGCATAGCTCTGGAAAACCATGCCGGTATCCCGCAGGTGCGGAGCCAGGCGGGTGACGTCGCGCTCGCCGATATGCACGGAGCCGCCGTCGGGGATGCAGAAGCCGGCGATCGAGCGCAACAGGGTGGTCTTGCCGCAGCCGCTCGGGCCGAGCAGGAAGAACAGCTCGCCTGGCTCGATGGCCAGCGAGACGTCATCCATGGCAAGGTTGCCGCCGGGGAAGGTCTTGCAGAGGTTTCGGATATGTACGTGTTCAGCCATGAACGTAATGCTATCGGAGAGACGATTCCGGTACAAGCGAATTGTTGATCATGTTCAAATGCAAATGGGGTAAGTTTGAATTGCATGTGGTGGGGGTGGCATGGTAGGATGCGCGCCGTTTTCATGACTGACAGGTAGCAATTGACGATAAAACAGCCGTTTCGGCAGAAAGAAGGGGGCTCGTGATGAAGGCATATTTTCCAACGATCGACAAGATCCAGTATGAAGGTCCCAAGTCAAGGAATCCGCTGGCTTTCAAGGTCTACGACCCGGCCGAGAAGGTTGCCGGCAAGACCATGCGCGAGCATCTGCGCTTTTCGGTCGCCTACTGGCACACGATGAAGGGAACCGGATCGGACCCGTTCGGCGGTGCCACGCTGATCCGGCCCTGGAACGACTCGTCCGATCCGCTGAAGGCGGCAGAGGATACGATGCGGGCGGCCTTCGAGTTCTTCACCAAGATCGGCGTGGATTTCTATGCCTTCCATGATCGCGACATCTGCCCGGAGGGGGAGTCGCTACAGGAATCCAACAAGATGCTTGACCGCATCGTGAAGCTGGCTGGCAAGCTGCAGCAGGACACCGGCGTCAAACTGCTCTGGAACACCTCCAACATGTTCAGCCACCGCCGTTTCGCCAATGGCTCGGCGACCAACCCGGACGCCGCGGTATTCGCCTACGGCGCCGCGCAAGTGAAGAAGATGCTGGAAGTCGGGCTTGAGCTCGGCGCGACGAACTATGTCTTCTGGGGCGGGCGTGAAGGGTATTCCACCCTGCTCAACACCGATCTGAAACGCGAGCTGGATCATCTGGCCCGCTTCCTGCAGATGGCCGTTGATTACGCCAGGAAGATCGGCTTCGGCGCACAGTTCCTGATCGAGCCCAAGCCCAAGGAGCCGACCCGTCACCAGTACGACTTCGATTCGGCCACGGTGATCAGCTTCCTGAAGGCCTACGGGCTGGAGAAGCATTTCAAGCTCAATGTCGAGAACAACCATGCCACGCTGGCTGCGCACAGCTTCCACCACGACCTGAAGGTCGCGGCGATCAACGGCATGCTCGGCAGTGTGGATGCCAACCAGGGCGATCTGCTGCTCGGCTGGGACACCGACCAGTTCCCGACGGACCTGTACAGTGCCACAATGGCGATGCTGGTGATCCTGGAGCAGGGCGGGATCGCCCCCGGCGGTCTGAACTTCGACGCGAAGGTTCGTCGCGAATCCACGGACCTGGAAGACCTCTTCATTGCGCACATCGGCGCGATGGATACGTTCGCCCATGGCCTGAAGGTAGCGGCGAAGCTGATCAAGGACGGCGTATTGAGCGAGAACCTCAAGGCGCGCTACGCCTCCTACGATTCCGGTGTCGGTGCCAAGATCGAGGACGGAACGGCCACGCTGGAGAGCCTCGAAGCCTATACGCTGAAGCACGGCGAGCCGCAGGCCCGCAGCGGCAGGCAGGAGCTGCTGGAGAACGTGATCAACCAGTACATCCTGACGACGAAATAGTTGAGCGTTGGGGCCACGTGGTCTGGGAGAACCCACCCCGCCCTTCGGGCACCCCTCCCTGGAGGGGATCTAAGGGGGGTGGTTCACCTCCCTCGGTGGGGATCTTGCGGTTTTGTTCCCCTCCTCGGAGGGGTGCCCGAAGGGCGGGGTGGGTGTCGTAGGGCAAGAGATATCTTCTGAAGGATGAGAACCCCAGAATACACGAACTACTCCATGGTTTGTTGAACGAGGATCACATCAACGGAGTTGGCAGGATTGCATTTAGAGGTGGAAAGCAATGGAAATAGAGCATGATGTGATGTTCGTCGGGCACATGTGCTACGACGAGATTACGCCTTACAAGGGCACGATGTATGTCGCACCTGGCAGCGCCGTGCTCTGCGGCGCGATGGCGGCTGCCTGTACGGGAAAACGGATCGCGGCCGTGCTACGGCTGGCTCCGGCGGATGACGCGATCCTGGATCCGATGCGCGATGCCGGGATCCGCGTCTTTCCTGTTCCGGCGTCGGATACCACCTACAGCCGCGTCATCCACCCGTCGGCAAACGTGGACGAGCGCGTGCTGGCGCTGGTGCGCGATGCCGGTTTCTTCGGGATCGGGGATATGCCGGCTGAGCGGGCTTCTTATGTTCATCTGGCGGGTATTTCCGATCATGAGTTCAATCTGGAATTCATGCGCGCGCTGAAGGCCAGCGGGGTCTCGCTTTCGACGGACATGCAAAGCTTCGTGCGACAGGTGAATCCGGTGACGCGCGAGATCATGTTCCGCGATGTGCCGGACAAGCAGGTGATCACGGCGCTGCTGGACAAGGTCAAGCTCGATGTGGTCGAGGCGGAGTTGCTGACTGGAGAATCCGATCTCGGGAAGGCCGCGGCTATCGTGGCGTCATGGGGCTGCCCGGAGGTACTGATCACCCGCGCGGACGGCGTGCTGGCTCGTGTCAACGGTATCGAGTATTTCGAGAAGTTCTCCAATCGCAGCGTGGTCGGGCGCACGGGCAGGGGCGACACCACGTTCGCCGCCTATCTCTGCCGCCGGATCGATCACCAGCCGCGCGAGGCGCTTAAATTCGCCGCCGCGCTGGTCTCGCTCAAGATGGAGACGCCGGGGCCGTTCAGGGGCACGCTGCAAGATGTGCTCGAAAGAATGCGAGATAGTGCGGTATGAGGAATGCGGCCTGCGCTTGTAGCTGGGGTCGGTGACCCCGGCAGCGCATGGGTTAGTAAGCGAGGGGCTTCGCCATGCTCCTTCTCATGAGATCCGGGGCACCGACCCCGGCTACAAATGCTCCCCGGCTAATAGTCCTTCCCGGTGGCAGCCATAGTTGTGGGTTGATTGCCAAGGGTCTTTACGTCAAAAGGTAGGCTGAAAGCTAAAATGACCATTAATAATCTGGCAAAGGCAACTGGCAAGTCCGCGCAGTTCCTGATGAACCACATCAGTCGTTACGGGTTGACAAAGACCAAGGTGTTTTCGGCGGGTTATGCCATCTTGCTCCGCAAGCTGATCGCGCTTTCGCTTTGCTCGGTCCCGCAAAAGGAGATCGAGACGCTGCTGATGCGCGAGAAGAATCTGCTATCCCTGCTCAAGGCCGACTCGCTGACCGATGCCGCCACCTGGTTCGAGGATCTCTGCGTGCCCGATTCCGGGCCGACCCGCCTGCTGCTCAGCGGCTACGATCTGGGGCATTCCGTTACGGCAAACGGGGTCCAGACTGCCCTCGACTTCGCGAATCGGGAGCCGGAGCTGTTCAGTAGCCGCGAAATGGGGTCGGATGTCCTGCGTGCACTGCGTCTTTACGCGGAAACGCACAATGCTGTCAAGCGGCGCATGCGCGAGGAACGCAGAGTTCTCGCCGTCAGCCTCAAGTGGGCGGGGCAGGTATGCCGCGGTGCGGGGCACGAAGACACGAAGGCTAATGCGCTGTATGTTTTACCCACAAAACGGATGCTCGGATTTCAAGCTGGAATATAGGAATTATTCGTTGTGCATTCCATTCGTTGTGACAAACTCTGCTGCACGAATACCGGGAGCCGCGCTCGCGGCGCGAGCGGGCTACATCGGTAGCCCAGTTGCGCCGCAACTGAGGCTGGATGGGAACGCGCGTGGAAATCAGCATTACCCGATCGTTTCTAGATACACGCATCCGGCTTAGAGCTGTTACACATCCGCCCGCTTCCACGGCCAATCACGGCGAAGAGTTCATCGGGAGCTGTCCGTTTTCCGTAGCCTGCGTTTTTAGTTTTAGTTTTTCGCTTTTGTTGTGTAAAGGATAGGGGTACAAGCGTGTGCAGTCGATGAGTGAGGCGTGCAGGGGAGCCGCCTGAAGGCGGGACTACGAGCGGGGAGGTGTTTGTAGTCCCGGCGTCAGCCGGTATCGGAGGATAAGGAGGATCTTGTCATGAGACGATTATCGCGGTGGATGGCTGGATTAACCGTGCGAGGAGAAAACGTTATGAATCGATGGATGGGGCGGGGATTGGTGGTGGTGCTTTCACTGCTGGCGACAACGGCGTTGGCTGGTTCTTCCTTTTTCCGAATCGTAGGTCCGGCAGATACCGAGATTACGGGGATGGGTCTGGACGGCACGATAACCTGGACCAATAGCAGTGTCGGAGTGAGCGTAATCATCCAGCGGGCGACCACTCTGATTGGCGAAGGAGACTGGAGCGACTACCTTCAACAGTTTGTGAATACGCCATCCATGGCAGTCACAGTCACTGATCCTGACACGCCTGGAGATATGGCCTTTATCCCTGGCGGGACCAACGCGGGTACGGACCCCGACTTCGGTGCCTACAGCCTGACGGTGGATTCCTTCTACATGGACCGCTACGAGGTGACCAAGGCGCTGTGGGACGAGGTGTATACGTGGGCCAGTACAAACGGTTACACATTCGCTAACGCCGGTTTGTGCAAAGCGACGAACCATCCGGTGCATAACGTCTCGTGGTACGACGTGGTGAAATGGTGCAATGCGCGCAGCCAGAAAGAGGGGCGTCCGGCGGTTTATTCGGTCAACGGCTCGGTGTACAAGACGGGCCAGGCGGACAACGTTGTGCAGACATCTGCCGCCGGCTACCGGTTGCCGACCGACGAGGAATGGGAGTATGCGGCTCGCGGTGGCTTACGCGGGCGGCGTTTCCCGTGGGGGGACACGATTCAACATGCCCGCGAAAATTACTGGAGTTCGAGTTCATACAACTTCGACACCAGCCCGACGCGGGGATATCACCCGACGTACATCACAGGAGGCATGCCATACACCAGTCCGGTGGGTGCATTTGCGCCGAACGGGTATGGCCTGTACGATATGACGGGGGACCTGTGGGAATGGTGTTTTGATTGGTATCCGGGACGTGAGGGCTCGTACCGCGTAATCCGCGGCGGCAGTTGGGACGCCGACGCCTACCACTGCCAGGTCGGCCTTCGCAACGACTTCTGGCCTGCCATCCCCGACGGCAGCATTGGCTTCCGGGCTGTCCTGCCCCCAGGTCCCGCCGTCGCTCCCTGAAGGGAGCTATGGCGGACAAGCAGCAGTGAGCTACGCCAGTGCCACGCGGGAGTAAGAAGAACAATGGGGTATGGGGCAAAGCGCCCATCGAAGTTTGTAGAGAAAGGTTCGTAGTTCAGGCTTCAGCCTGTTCCCCGGTTCGCCTTTGCTATGAGCAGGCTGAAGCCTGGACTACAAACGGCGCACGGGGAGCAGGCTGAAGCCTGGACTACAAACGGGGATGGGACAGGCTGAAGCCTGGACTATAAACGGGGATGGGGAGCAGGCTGAAGCCTGAACTACGAACGGAGAGGGTTTGTAGTTCAGTCTTCAGGCTGTCCCGGAGCAAAGGAGCGTCGATGTACACATGGCGAAAACTGACCGCGCTCCAGCGCGATGAGGTGCTGCGCTTGCGCTGCCAGTGCGGTTATCCGTGGCACAGTCCGCCGCATTTCGAGACGGATATGCCCCGCTGCTACCACCTCAGTGCGGCCTGTTTCGATCATGAGCCGCTGGTGGGCCACTCACCGGAACGCATGGCCGCATTCGAGGAGTCTCTTCTGACCGCGCTGCGCGATGGCGCGGAAGAGTTGCGCGCCTGGTGCGTGTTGCCGAATCACTGGCATGCCCTTTGCAAGACCGGCGATCTCAAGGCTCTCGTCAGAAGCATAGGGTTGCTGCATGGCCGGTCTTCCCGTCAGTGGAATCAGGAAGAAAGCACGCAGGGGCGCAAGTGCTGGTTTGGCTGCGCCGACCGGCACATGCGTTCCGAAGCCCACTACTGGGCCACGTTCAATTATATCCACCATAACCCCGTGCATCACGGCTATGTGGAGAAATGGCAGGATTGGCCCTATTCCAGCGCCGCCGGTTGGATCGAGAAGGTGGGGGCGACGGAGGCGAAGCGGCTGTGGCAGGCATTCCCGATCCTGGACTATGGAAAGGGATGGGATGAAGCGGGGATGTGAGCGGGGGAGCAGGCTGAAGCCTGAACTACAAACGGGGAAGGGGAGCAGGCTGAAGCCTGAACTACAAACGGGGAAGAGTTCGTAGTTCAGCCTTCAGGCTGTCCCGGAGCAACGGCGCACGGGGAGCAGGCTGAAGCCTGGACTACGAACGGGGCCGGGGAGTATTTCCTTGGATTGTTGGGCGTTGGATGTTGGTTGTTGGGCGTTGAAATAAATTGAAGTTATAAGCAGATGGCCGATATGGAGTGCGATTG